>JADFZC010000635.1 GCA_015232735.1 Oligoflexales bacterium
CATTTGGCTAAAACCGGCCATAATGAGCCCGACTTTGCCTTCCGGGCTGCTTGCATCCATGTTTGCGTCAGATTTTGTAAGGTCAGATGGCTTTGTGGAAACAAAGTCTATTCCGGATATCCCAAACATACCGGCAACGCTTTGATTGCTTGAAGTTATCGCTTCTTTTAAACCCTTTGAGATTTCAGATCTGATCTTATATGCGGCGATTGTCGTAAGCGGATTTATTGCAAAATGACATTTTGTTTGATTTTCCAATACGGTTATTAGCTCGTCGTTCTCCCTGCGTTCCACGAGCTCTCCCGTAGCTTCATCTTCATATTGTCCTAAAGACGCGACCAGTTCAATAGGACCACTATAGCTTATTTGCATGGAGTAGGCACCGTTGGCATCTGTCTTTACCGAGTTTAAAAGCTCATTCCGTCCCCCATTGCCGTAAAGGCTGTAAACTTTTACGACGGCCCCTTTTACAGGTCCCATGACAACCGATCCCGATAATGTCGTCTGGTTTTTGGGATTGCCGCTGTCGTCGTCATCCTCGTTAGGATTTCCAACAAAGACACCGCATCCTGTAAAGTTCATGAAAATGACTGCGGAAAGGATCAGCCCTAGCTTTTGTCCCAAATGGAAATAGGTGGAATTATGATGCATCACCTTCCTCCTTTTTCTTGCTGTTCCTGGAGACTGGAAATAGCTGGATATTGATCTGGTATATCGTCTGGTCAGGCAGATTTTTGTGATTGGCCTCGATCGCTAGGATTTCCATTTGAAGATTATGCATCATCTGCCTTATTTTTTCAGCGGCATCTTCCGGGACGGAGATAGTGAGGGCATTTATACAGCGATTTCTCCCAGGAATCTTGTTTATTGCATGCATCCCTAGTTCCATCATCTGAATGTGATAGCTTGTAGTGGCCATCCCGGCAATTTCCTTGGGCGTAGAAAGATCCAGTTCAGTTCTGAAATGTCTGTCAAGCTGCCTGTCAAAACGCAGTATGCCAATCTTTTCAAGGATCTCCAGCGCCTCTTCTGCCTGTTTTGGCCTTATGCTGAAAAAAAGCTTTTTTATAATCCATTCCGGATCAGAACGAAACTCATCAAGTCGCGCAAGTTCGCCTATTACAGGATAATACCACTTTGAGAAGTATTTCATATTCTCCTGATCAATGCTGGATGGAAGTCCCCTCCCCCTTATATTGTAGAGTTCCTTAAAATATTCTTCCTGGTCCTTGGCATTTTTAGCGCTGCAATACCTTATCAGTGTAAAAAAATATTTTTTTTCCTCATATGGCAAAAATAGCGCCTCTGCGATTTTTTCGCCTGCTTTAATAGATAATTTTCTGCGCCCCTGAATGATATGATTCATTATATTTGTCGCTGAAAACCCCAGATCTTCTGCGAATTGGAGATAAGTATAGTTGTTATCATGTTCTTTCAGGTATTGATAGATGCATGAAAAATATGTTTTATAATCCATAAAGCCGCTTGGTCTGATAATAGCGAGTAAATTTTTTGCCATCGACCTCTTCATGGTTTCTTGTCTTTCCCCTTTTATAGGATGCCGTTATTATTTCTTCCCATGATCCTGCCTGAGTTCACTTTCATATGATTTGCGTCAGACACCTCATAACATTCTCTTCGGTGTAAAAAAAGAGTACTTTACAGGTAATTATTATCCTTTTAATAACGTATAGTTATAGAAACGATTTTATTGATTTTTTCATTTTTGAGCACTTTGTCTACGTTGGCGGATATGCATTTTTTCATTTAAAACTTTAATTTCGGCAAAAAAATCGTTAAGCCGACGATATAGAGCACTCTTCCAAAGGACAACTATTTTACGATTTTTAGACAATTTATGTCTGTTATTATTTGATATTATTCCTAAATTTAAATTTGGTAAAGTACACAAAAAAATACTCCGAACAGATTTATATAAACAAGAAGTTGTGAATCATTGAGGTAAGAAAATAAAAAAAAAAGAAGGAGGGATTTATGTCAATGAGAATTAAACCATTATATGCAGCATGCACAGCGATAATCTTTTCAGCGGTGTTGCTGGCGGTGATTATTTTCGCCGGGGGATGCGGAGCATCCAAAGATAAGGATGAGGAGGTTTCATCAAAAGATGCAAATATAATTTTCGGGTCTGTCACTCTTGGCCCCGTCAAAAATGCTTTTGTCAAGGCTTACAAGTTGAATGGCGATGGTTCACTTGGCAGCGAGATTGGAAATGGGAAGACAAATGACAATGGTGAATACTCAATAGCCCTGAAAGTACAACATGAAGGTGCTATGGAAGTAGTTGCCACCGGCGGAAGTTATGTTGACGAAGCGACAGGTGAAATCGTGGAAAGGGGAGATGGGGAGGAAATTCGTACAATGCTTCGCGAAAGAATAAGGGAGCATGTCGGAATCAATGCCCTCTCTACAATGGCGGCTGAGCAAACCCGCCAAAATATAAAAGAGGGACTATCAGTTGCTTTGGAAAATGCAAATAAGAATGTTGCCGCCATGTTCGGTATTCCGGGTGTTGATTTTATAAAAACAAAACCTCATGACCTTACAGACAAAAGCAAGTCTGCAGATGAGGACAGCGATTCGAGCAAACTTGGTCTAGCGATGGCGGCATTCAGCCAAATCG
>JADFZC010000047.1 GCA_015232735.1 Oligoflexales bacterium
ATAAACCGGAGTTTATTGGACATAAATGAGGATTTATTTTCGACGAGAACGCAGTTATCATTTCTATTTACCCCCTTTAACCCCGAATTATTTTTCTGGAAAGCTATAGGTGAGAATTTAGGAATTACAACGTGTTAGAGACTTGTGGGTATTTGCTGATATTCAAGCATTCAGATACCGGAAATCCGAGAGTCTGGTGGATTTTTTTAACACTATTATGAAAAGATGCTTCTCTGGTGTGCAATTTGCATATCATCAAAATCCGTGGAGGGATCTCTCCTCCGCTTTGCCAGTTCCCCGTTTTTGTGCTGTAACTGATTAATTAGGAGCTAACCCTGTCATGAAAATTCTGTTATCTTCCATAAAACAAGTAATTAAAACAAATTTTAAGAAAATCTTTCTATGGTCGCTTGTCCTTCTGTTCCCTCTTTTGGGTATTTCTGCCTGTTCGAATAACGGAACTACGGGCAGTTTCAGGTCAGCGGAGGTTTCGTCAGACAAGAAAAGTGAAGCGACTCCCACTGTCAAGAATAATACGGAAAAAGAGACCGTCTTCTCGTTGGAAGAAACTCAGACAACGGCCACTACGGCAAGCCCTGCATCAAGTTCGGCTTCCACCAGCGGTTTGATTGTCAATTACACGGTAAACGGATTGACGGTCAACTATACTTTAAATAATCCGAATAATCTGAATCTGACATATATAATGTGGAATCTTGGAGATGGCACAATAGTAAATTCCATGACATCATTCAGTCATGCATATCAAGTTTCAGCCAAATACCCTGTGAAGCTTGAAGTAAGGTATCTGACTGCCGACGGAAAGTCTGTTACGGAATATTTTGCATCGGATGTCCAGGTAGGTTCCAATCCTTTGCCGCCGCCGACACCGCCGACACCGCCGACACCGCCGACACCGCCGACGCCGCCGACACCGCCGACACCGGGCTCAATTACTGCCAATTTTATGGCTTATGTAAACGGCGCACAGGTTACCTTCCAGGACATGAGCATGTCGACCATGGGTATAATAACGGAAAGACACTGGGTGCTAGGTGACGGGACCGCTAAAGATCAGGCTGTCTCTTTCACTCATACCTATAGTGAAGCAAAGGATTATACCGTGACCCTCACTGTCAAGGACAATTTTGGCAATCAAAACAGTACGAGCAAGGTTGTTACAATCAGTTCGATTCCATCGGACGGTCTCGTCGCTGATTTTGTTTTTGAGGTTAATAACACGATAGTGCTCTTTCAGGACAAGAGTAAATCCTCAAAGAGCGTAATATCAAGCCGTACATGGGATTTAGGCGATGGAAATACTGTCAACAATTACCAAATTTTCAGACATACCTATAGTGCAGCGGGGGAATATTCCGTGACGCTCAAAGTAACGGATGTTTTGGGCGCAACAAAAAGCGTGACCAAGAAAGTGAAAGCCGGACCTGTTACCCCCACAGCATTGGTGGTCGATTACACATACACAAATGACGGATTGAATCCGAACGGGACTTACCTGTACACGTTCAAGGGTCAGTCTTCATCTGCCGGCGATACCTTCCGATGGCTTTGGGGTTTCAAGGACATTACCTCAAGCATGTCTGTACCTTCACAGGAGCAGTGGTGGAGCGCAGGTTCTGAAATAAGAGTGAATATAAGGCGGGGTGAAGGCAATTCCTGCAGGATAATAGAAGCGGATCTTATTGTTGAAGATGCCTATGGAAATATTGGTAAATCTGTTAAGACAATCAATGTCGGAGGATGTGCTCTCTGATGAGGTGGTGTTGTGAAAGGCGCTGTCAATAGCTTCTTTCACATTTAATATTGCTGCTGCAGAAGCCGTTGGTTAATTTTTCAAGGCATTTGTTTACGGCGTTTCCTTTGGCTTCAATCTCCGTATCGCCCTTTCCAAGGAAAATACCAAAAGAAGTTGTGACGGAACACGAAAAGAAGGGTCTTCTGTAATCAGGATATAGACCAGGATTGATGCTTCCGGGAATATTGGATGGATAAACGCTTCTGAGACGATAGATCTCCTCCTGAAGCTGAATTACCGCAATCTCAAGACGCCTGGTCCTCTCGCGCAGTTCAGGTATGGAGCGTAGATCATAATCGTAGCCGTCGGAAACAAAATCAACTCTTTGGGAACCTTCGCCGACATCGATCTTCTGTGTTTCCGCCGGAATTTGCCGGTCGCTTGAAAATGACATTTCAGAAGCAAGGGTAGTAAAGAAGATCGTGAAGCACAGAAGTCTTCGGTGGGATGACTTTAAAAAGAATTCCTTTGTCTTTTTTGTTCCTAAATCGATCATGGGCTAATCTCCTCATAAAATTTTTGGATCTATAAAATAAAAACTTTACCTTCGTATTTCCGTTTCCTGACGCATGTCAGAAATGTTGTCTTTGCTATCAGTCTCTTTTTTCCTTAAATCGTATTTTGCAATCAGCGTGCCATCTTCAAGTGGGCTGAAAAAAACTTTTTTTGCAAAATATTTGGTAATTCCTATATTAGCATTTGCATATTTATATGAAGTATTTTGAAAAATGAAACATCTTTTTTTGTTAAATTTTAGATGGAGGCAGATAAAAATTATCATTTAAAATTGTATTGTCAGAAACTATGATGAATAATATGCTGAAAAACTTGGATAAAAAAATTTTTCTCGCCCCGAAATCAAAAAATGGACTAAGCTTCATGGCATCGAAAGACAAATGAAGATTTTAATCATGATTCAGGAAATAGTCGCTGGTGCGAAATGCGCCAAAGGCGTATTCCTTCGGTACCCTAAGGACAGGCTCTAAGCCCTAAGGGCGAAGGATCTGCCACGAAATATCAGCATGTTACAGACAGATCTGATGCAAGCTTCGCCAGCTAGGACACGTCTGCTGGCGCTGAAAGCGCCAGCGGCTAAATACCTGTCCAATCCGGCCGCCTTTGTACATAATTTTGGACTTATGAGCAAATAAGTGGATATTATGACGCGACCTCTCCGGGGTGGCAATTTTTTTCATATGCCTGTTGGAGATCCGCTGCCTTTGTAAACAAAATTTCCAATCTTTCTAACTAGTCGCTGGCGCGAAAGCGCCAGCAGACGTATCCTGACGAGCGAAGCGAGTATAGGATCTCCCCGAAATTTCAGCATATTTCAAACAGATCCTAAGCAAGCTTCGCTTGTCAGGATACGTCCCTGGCGCATTTCGCGCCAGGAACTAACTACTCATGATCTTTTTTTAAATCGAGATTTAAAAACACCTTTATCAGGATTTATATCAGAGACAAAGCCATAACATCATGGGATTCACTTCCAAAGTTACCAAACATCATGTGCCGTTTTATAACCTGACCTGGCTTAAGCCAGAACCAAAAAATTGTCAGCGGTCAGCCGAAACAGTGTTCATGTGCCGCTTGACCCCATTTATTCCTTATTTGCGATCTTCTCAATCTCCCTAACAACTTCCTCACAAGTTAATCCTGTAATCTTTGAAAGTTGCTCGATATCGTATTTAATGTCTGAGGATGCAATCAAATTATGAAGTATAGCGATACGGCCCTTTTGTTCGCCTTCTTCTCTACCTTCTTCTCTACCTTCTTCTCTACCTTTTTCGATACCTTCCGCCATACCTTCCTCTCTGCCTTTTGCAAGACCTTCTGCAAGACCTTCTGCACGTGCACCGCTGAGATTGGACACATAACGCATCAGCCCCTTCTCCCTGATACGAGCAAGCTCTTTGGCATCAGGGTCGGCTGATAAAATCTCCAGAGTCTTTTTCGTCTTCTGGATCACTTTTTTCGTTTTCTTGAGAGATGGATTATTCATGGGCTCCTCCAAAAGAGTCAAGTCATCCGGATTATATAAAAATCGCACCCACAGATCCAAAGAATTATTTCTGCCCAAGTTGCGGCTTTTTTCAATACCTTGAATTAACTTCTCAATTTCAATGAAATGGGCAATGAAATACGATTTCAAAGAGGCTCTATGACGGCACTCCTGCATGTAAAAAGAGAGATGATAATCTTCAAAATCGGTCTCAAAATGGTTTTTGACGAGGAAAAAAATCGAAATGACAGGTTTAAGCGTCTCATACGAATCGCCTGCCTTCAGCTGACCGGAAGCCATTTTTGCAGGATAATAGGCCGACCTTTGGCTCAGGAAATATTCGCTTCCCATTTGCATCTCGATATCAATTCTGCAGCCATCATCCAGTTTGACCAGGATATCGAGTACCACCCCCTTCTCCTCGATATTCTCTTTCGGCAGGGCGGGGTTCAAGACTTCAAGATCATGGATCGAAGAGACAGGGTCTATAACAGCCGTTATGATATCGATCAATGCATCTTTACTGCGAGGCTGGGCAAACAGCATCTTGAAGACAACATCCAGCTTGGGATCGAGATGATCGCACTCTTTGCTTTTTTTATGCACTTCTTTTTCTTCACTCATGAAAAAACGTCATATTGGAGGAAATGTTTGTTAGTTGCCAGTGACATTGGAAGATGTCACTTGATGATATGAATAAAGTGGGGGATGAAGGGAAATTGGGACTGGCCATGTTTTCCTGGGGTAACGTCGTGTGTCCCCTTAAGGTTCCTTATTTGCGATCTTTTCAATCTCCCTCACAACTTCCTCACAAGTTAATCCTGTAATTTTTGAAAGTTGCTCGATATCGTATTTAATGTCTGAGGATGCAATCAAATTATGAAGTATAGCGATACGGCCCTTTTGTTCGCCTTCTTCTCTACCTTCTTCTCTACCTTCTTCTCTACCTTTTTCGATACCTTCCGCCATACCTTCCTCTCTGCCTTTTGCAAGACCTTCTGCAAGACCTTCTGCACGTGCACCGCTGAGATTGGACACATAACGCATCAGCCCCTTCTCCCTGATACGAGCAAGCTCTTTGGCATCAGGGTCGGCTGATAAAATCTCCAGAGTCTTTTTCGTCTTCTGGATCACTTTTTTCGTTTTCTTGAGAGATGGATTATTCATGGGCTCCTCCAAAAGAGTCAAGTCATCCGGATTATATAAAAATCGCACCCACAGATCCAAAGAATTATTTCTGCCCAAGTTGCGGCTTTTTTCAATACCTTGAATTAACTTCTCAATTTCAATGAAATGGGCAATGAAATACGATTTCAAAGAGGCTCTATGACGGCACTCCTGCATGTAAAAAGAGAGATGATAATCTTCAAAATCGGTCTCAAAATGGTTTTTGACGAGGAAAAAAATCGAAATGACAGGTTTAAGCGTCTCATACGAATCGCCTGCCTTCAGCTGACCGGAAGCCATTTTTGCAGGATAATAGGCCGACCTTTGGCTCAGGAAATATTCGCTTCCCATTTGCATCTCGATATCAATTCTGCAGCCATCATCCAGTTTGACCAGAATATCGAGTACCACTCCCTTCTCCTCGATATTCTCTTTCGGCAGGGCGGGGTTTAACACTTCGATGTCATGGATTGGGGAGGCTGGATCGATAACAGCCGTGATGATATCGATCAATGCCTCTTTACTGCGAGGCTGGGCAAATAACATCTTGAAGACAACATCCAGCTTGGGATCAAGGTGATCGCACTCTTTGCTTTTTTTATACACTTCTTTTTCCTCACTCTTAAAAAACGTCATATTGGAGGAAATGTTTGTTTGTTGCCAGTGACATTGGAAGATGTCACTTGATGATATGTATAAAATGGGGGAGTGAAGAGAAATGGGAACTGGCCATGTTTTCCTGGGGTAACGTCGTGTGTCCCCTTAATAAAAAATGGGGGAGTGAAGAGAAATGGGAACTGGCCATGTTTTCCTGGGGTAACGTCGTGTGTCCCCTTAATCCATGTTTTCCTGGGGTAACGTCGTGTGTCCCCTTAATCAATATTCAAATCCTTAATATGTTTTCCTGGGGTAACGTCGTGTGTCCCCACGGAAGTAATCTGGGGTAACGTCGTGTGTCCCCTTAATCCTGGGGTAACGTCGTGTGTCCCCTTAATCAACGTCGTGTGTCCCCTTAATCCTTAATCTGGGGTAACGTCGTGTGTCCCCTTAATCCTTAATCAGTCCCCTTAATCACCGCTTGTTATCAAACCTTGAACAGGATATATCAAAACCTCGCCCGCAGAGCTCTTGGTGCTTGAGGAATAAAAAGGAGCGCCTATGACGAAATCCGAAAGACCGTCGCCCGTGACATCGGAATAGAAAAGACTGGCACCATAATTCGAGAACGTGGCTGTCGGGCTATAAAATTTTATCAGCTCAGCCCTGACCGGATATGGTGAGGCCGCATCATAGGCATCCTTTAATGCCTGCGTTGCCAAAGCGCGCCAATCCGCTTTCAGGAGTTTTTTACCGTCATATATTATGACCTGGCCTCCTACATCGGATATCATCCCCTGGCCCTTCGACATGGAAATAGCGAAATCCTTATATCCATCTCCGGTGACATCATCCAGCACCTTGATGGTACCGCCGAATTGTGAACCTGCTGGCTTGCTGAAATGGGTATACAGCACCGTGTCGGTACTGTCCGTGCCACCTGTCAGGAATACGAAATTATTATCGGTAGTTAAAACACAACTCCAGTCGTTCGGGGTATACGTGGCGGCTATAAGTGAACTACAGGCAGGAGTATCTTGTACAGCGGTAATAATATACCACGGCCAGCAATATATTGCATCGGAAGTACTGTCCCAGCGACCCAACGTAATCGTGATCTGGTTAATATTTGCAGAGCAGGTGGGATAATACCAGGAGCCCGACCAAGCACCTTCTACTATTTTAATTGAATAGTTGTTGCCAGCTGCTCCTGAGGTCTTTGCAACAAACGTGACACCATTGTTCACAAGTCGGGCATTTCTTAATTTATTGGAGAAGGCATACAATTCACCAAGATTTGTATTACTAGTATTCGAAGGATCGTTATTGGATACCATCAATACGCTGTTTTCAGTATTGCTTATTGACGGGACAGCTGCAAGAGTGCGGCCAAAATTGTATCCTTCCCCTTGAGCAAGGGGTGCGTCTATTGCATTGGCATCATACGTCAAAGCCGCATCCGCCATCGTAAGCTTAGCTCCACCAGTACAATCCGTCCCGTCAAATATGTAAACCTTGCCTGTACGGCTATCTCCAGCACTCGTATTATATGCAGATACCGCAATATCAGTAAGATTATCCCCCGTCATGTCAGGAACAAAAATGGCAGCGGACCCGAATCCGCTGGTGTCACTAGTTCCATCTGGACCCAGTATGATGCATTTGCAATATGTCGAATCGGTGGTGGTAGTCAATCCGGTGCAATCACCCAAATTATACAGTTCGCCATTTGTTGAATTATAAAAATAATCATATATATAACTTGAAGAATACGGTGACGGAAAGGAATAAACCACCGCAAATCCAGTGTTATATGCCCAGTTATTAATATTTTGATTATAATAATAGAAATACTCGCCTGCGTGCAAAAGAACCTTATTGTCGTAAGAACTTTCTGTAGAATACACCTCTCCAGGTTTCCCGAATCCGCCTATCTTGATGGCAGAGGAGTAACCCATCCCCCCTTTGCGCTTGTATTTCGATATTTCCTTTAGATATCCACTGACCGTAGTATAAGTTTTATCGTCAAGGGTTACTAGTTTAAGTACATCTTCACGTCGGATCACATACATGCTTCCGCCACCTCCGGTCGTAATATAAAGCTGATTATAATCATACCCTATGTCGGTCCCCAATTTCTCATCTTGCTGAGTGCCATGAATCGCTTTCAGCAGCGAAAAATCGGCACCTGAACGAATCTCGACCGTTCCTGCATTCGTATAGATATAATTGGCATTAGGCGCGGAAACGACGAAATCATTTGTCCCATCAGCATCGAAATCCCCACCGATGATAACTTTCGATCCCATTTTATCATTCGTGCCCGTTCCTACGATTGCCGTGGGTTGCGATGGTGACAGTGAAACAATTGAAAACTCGACAACGGCTCCCCTTCCAGAAGAATAACCGGGAGCCGTAGCTATAATGGTATCTATGGCTTCATCTTCATTACTGTCCAGGCTTTCCATTATGTCGATTCCAAGAAATCTCTGTGCAGCAGGCGGTCCTGCGAGCTTGTAAAGGACGGGTGTTTCCGTCGTCTCCTGGGTATTTGGTTTTGTATAGTCATATACGGTTATGACACCGCTTCCCCAATATCCGCTGGTAAACTGTGTAGGCGTGCTTACCGCTATCTCCTTCCTTCCATCCGCATTAAGGTCACCAACCACCTTCACAGAACGGCCGAAAGAATATGTTTCAAGCGTCGTGGTAACAATTGCCATCAACAAGTTCGGAGTTGCGGTCAGGTTCTCACCATTATATATTCTTACCACGCCAGCTGTCGTTCGCACCGCCAGCTCTTCATATGCACCTCCGTCTGAATAGCTGAAACTGCCCAGATTAAACAGGCCCATTCCAAACTCTTCATACGTATCAGAACCATCAATTGTGGCAAGACTGGTCGTCAAATCACTCGTTTTATACATATACACTCTTCCAGTATTGCCATCGTATCCAGGCGCACCGATCACAAGAACCTGACCGCCATTTTCTCCATTGTTGTTGACCTTGAACTTGTCCATAACCACGATGTCATATCCAAATGCGTTGCCGCTCCCAGAGTCAGTGTACAACGAACCATAAAGAGTATTGCTAACCTGATAATATGGAGACTCAGAAGAATAATTAATTAGGTCAACCCTGCCGGTAAAATCACCATTGGATTTCACATATCCGGGTGAGGAAACCACAAGCGTATCAGCAATTCCCGTCCTTCTGATGCAGGCGAGGCCTCTTCCGGTATACTGCTGTTCCCTGCTCACGTAAGGATCATCCTCGTCGATATATGGCCAGCTTTGATACCCATAAACTATACACGTTTCGCCGTTATACTCCTGACAGTAATAGCTCGTCGCATTTGTAGGTTCTATCGAGTATTCAAAAAGCTTGCTGTACGGAGATACCCCACTGTACACATAGACTTTTCCCGCATTGCTATATTCATATTGAACACCGCTTACCGTTTTAAAATACGAAGTATAGGGAGCTCCAACAACTATATCGTCCACCCCATCATTGTCCAAATCACAACTTGTAATGTTCATGCCATAGCCATCGCGCCAGTTTCCGCTGCTGTCTTCGTAAAATGTATGTGTTATGCTTTCTGTTCCCAAATTATACAAATGAACTGCAGAACATTCCGAACAAGAGCCGATATTCAATTTCCAGTCAGACATGAGATACTTCCTGTCCGAAGCGGTTGTCCCATACTGGACTGTTTTATATCCAAAAAACTGTTCGTTTGTCGCCACCGCGATAGGGCTGGAATGAGAGGTCGTCGGCACATAGCTTCTGCTGAAAAGCCTTATCTCAAATTTCTTTGTTTCGCCGCTGGCCATCCATGCTGTCGTATTGCCGGCGGAATCCCTGGCCCGAACACGCCAGTAATATGTCCCCGGATTGTCAAATGCAGGCGAGACGTTCCAATATGAGTTTTCCACGGAGGTTGCCTGCTTTACAATATCGGTAAAAGAACTATCCGTAGCTACATCAATATCATAACTTACATCACTCTCTCCCGAGAGGTTCTCCCAAATCAGGTATTTGTCAAACGATCCTGACGGCGACTCCGGCGCATAAAGCGTAATAAGCGATCCCTCCGGCGCGACAGTGTCAAGTACGATGGTAGCGCTTATCTCCCCGTTTTTCCCGATCTCATTGCCCGCGTCATCAGCGAATTTTGCATATACTCTTTTAGTGCCGTTTGTTGTTGAAGAAAAGCTATAACTGGCTGTCGCGGAATATGTCGACCATATCAATTTCCACCCAGGTATCGACGTAGATTTAAGCGGGAATGTAGGATCTTCGGAAAATGTCATATACGTCGCGTCATTCGCAGACAGATCGAGATGCACGGTAGTATTTTTCGTCCTTGTCGCTCCATCTTCAATTGAAATTGTGCCAAGAAACGGTGCCGCCGAATCTATCACATAGGCATAGGATTCCACGCTCGATGCATTCCCAGCGTAGTCGATAGCAATCACCTTAAGGCTTGTATTACCGATCAGAATGAGACCGCCGATAATCTCGCTTGAAGTTTTTGTCGGAGTCGAACCGTCAATGGTGTAATATACACTCACATTGCGTTCCGAAAGAACGGGGGATACGCTGACAGATCCCGAATAGGAACCGCTTGCAGAAAGCCCTGTCATCGTGGGCGCAGTCATATCAAGAACCACCTGATATGTCGTCGCAGATGCGCTTATCTGGTCAACAACGTCCATCGACCACAGATAAAGGTTCTTTGTTCCCTCACCGTCCGACAACGTATAGGAAACGCCCAAGGTCGTGCTGCATGTCAAGGTAAAATCCTTCGCAGTCGGAATCTTGATACTTTCTTCAGTAATATACACCTTGCTTATGTCATCACAGTTTGCAGGCATGACCGTAACGGATTTGGTTTTCGCATATCCGGCCTTGAGCTGATCGGTTGCCGTCACGGTAAATGCCGGTGCAAACGGCGCCTTGGTGTCAAGCCTTGTCTGAAATGAAGATTCCACCTCAAGGCCGTCCTTGTCGGCGACCCTGATATAAATGGTCTTGTCGCCATCGCTTGTTCCGATTACATAGTTAAAAAGAAAAGGATCTTTAAAAAGATCTATCGTCTCGTATACCGTGTTTCTAAAATCCGACCATTCGCTGACCTTGTATTTGATCGCGCCTTTCACCGTAAGGCTAAGTGTCACAACCGCACTTTTGGTATATGTGAGCCCGTCATACTGCTTGAACTGGGTAATCTGGGGTCCCTTCGAAATTTTCAGAGTCATCGTGTCAAGGACCGTCGTATCCTCCTTTTTGACTTCAATATTTTCCGCAATAAACGAGCCATATCCGTCCATGTCGGCCCTCACCTGGTATTTGCCTGCGGTAAGAAACGCAAGTACAAAGACCCCATCGCTGTCCGTCTTTGCCACATACGATGTCCCTGGAACGTAAACATCCACGCCGGCAGGGCTTGCGCCGCCCTCAAGAACCACTTTTCCCTTTATCGCGCCGACCTTCTCGACATTGTTTTTTCCGCAGTTGTATGAATACCCGCCGGAACTCTCCTGATTCAGGGCTGACGGGCTGATCACAATCGTTTTCCTCACGCCGCGCACCTTGCCTGTATCATCAGCCTTCACAACGCCGACCATCTTGTATATCTTTGTGCTGAAAGGGGTATCGGAACCTGAATCCTCGAAAAGTTTCAAGGAGGCCTTCGAACCAAGATTGATGGAAAAAGATCCGAGATTGTTCGTAAGTCCCTCAGCAACCGCCTGCCCGTCAACCGACTGGATGGCGACCTTCTGATTTGCGAGAAATGCGGGTGCCCCCGAGCTTGCGCCGTCGGCCACATTAAGGCTGCCGCTCAGAACAACAGGCTGACCTTCCTTGACAATTGACCCCTTCGAGCCTGTGTCATCGGTTTTGCTGGCAGCCGGGGCCAGCGGATTTGCGTTCTGCGCCGCTGAGCATGAAAGCGACACAGCCACGATAAACACTGTCTGGAGAAAAATGAAAATATATTTCATAACTCCTCCTTTCTTTTCATCACTCATTAATTGAAAAAATTCCCTCATGATTGAAGAAAGTTTC
>JADFZC010000636.1 GCA_015232735.1 Oligoflexales bacterium
CGGAAAATCCTCATTTACCAACATGTAAACTCCGGTTTTACTCCTCCTCGCGTCTTGATCTCTGCGTTTTCAGACAGCTTCTTAAGGTTTTCCTTTTTAAAATGTAAAGGAATTGATCGTATTGCCATTAAAACGACAATTAATGCTCCTTTATTAATAAAAAAGCAATATAATAATTTATATATAGATTTGGGAACGGTCTTTGCATGGAAATTGGCCAGAGGGATAATAGATCTCTTTTCCAGTAATATTTCGATTATTTATTGGTTTTATTTTTTCAGGGAAGATTCTTGTCGGGTATCACTGCTGATTTAAGGTGAACTGCTGAATTTCTGATTTAGGTGGTGTTGGAATGGTAAAGATTTTTTCATGTTTGGCCAGTTATTTTCCTGTAATAAAAAGAAGGTTCTTCTTAAGTTCCCTATTGACAATTTTTCTGTGCGCAGGGGCAAGTATAAGTGCCCTGGCTTCCGAAGCGGATATTCGTTTTGTTGAAGCAGAAAAGACATTTATCACGGGGGATACCGATAACGCCTTAAGCCAGCTTGAGCAGGTCTTGAAGAAATACCCAAGCCATCAGCCAAGTTTGCTGTTAAAAGCCAGGATACTTTATCGCCAGAGCAGACTCAACGAAGCAGCGAACATATTTTATAAGGTTGATCTGGGCACTCTTGATTCGGATGCGTCTTTTGAATATGCAGTGGCCATGTACTCGATAAAAAAATGTCTTCCGGCCCTGAGAGGCTTTGTCCGTGTGCCTCAGAACCATCCAAACATAGTTTATGCACGTTTTTACTCGGGTACCTGTTATTTGCAGAGAAATGAGAATACCAAGGCGCTTATCAAGTTCAGAAAGGCGGAGGGATTGCCTTTCATGCTGGACTCGCTCAGAAGGCAGCTCATCAGAATCGCCGAGAAAAGGATAGTGGATGAGAGAAGGGGAGTAAGCACGCCTCTGGCTCAGATGGATTATCTTGTTCCTTTGGCATCCCAGTCGCCCCAGGGACACGCTGACAAGGCGAAGGAGAAGGACAGGAAAGACAAGAAAGACAGGGAAGGCGAAAAAGACAAGGATGCGGGAGCTTCAAAGAAGCCTCAGGAAGCGAAGATTGAAACCGGTCTGAAGACCGACATAACGCCCAGTATGGAGGCATCATACACGGATACCCAGAACAGTTATTCCGGCATGGTTGAGGAAAGGCTGGAAAAAACTGTGACAACCGGTGGAATATCCCTGAATACAAGATATAACAGCCTGCCATTCTCAAATGGGGGGCAGTCCTATGTTATGCTCTCGCTTCTCGGGCAGCAGACCGATGAGAATTATGTTGTAACGAAAAACAGTGTTGTAAAGACGACTGAAACAAATTTTGAAACGGGGGCCAAACAGACTACCGGCAATGAACACTACGCATATAATAACGTAAAAGCGACACCGACACTTGGACTTCCGCTTGGAAAGAGTTCAAGCCTTCTGTTTTTGACGGAATATGAAAGAAAGTGGGGACGTTTCAGAAACGAGGGCGCCAGGACTTTTGAGACGACAAAACCCGGGGTGGGTCTGGATTCAACTGTTGCCGGAGTTGACGTGGATTTGGGGGTTTCCCATACGATAGCCAAGAAGGATCCGACAGATCCTCATGTCAAATATGGAAACGGTGCCTCAGGAGGACTTTCAAAAACATGGAGTCTCTTGACGGCGTCTGTCAAAGGAAGCATAACGAATTGGTATCTTCCCAAAAATTCACCTCTTCCAAACGCGATTCCGCAAACGGAAAAGACGTTCACCGGTGCGGTGACCATACCGAACGAGAAGTTGTTCAATATCAATGGTTCAGTCAATTACCGGGGACTTGATCCTGCCCAGCAGTATGTTAACTGGGACAAACTTGAGGAGATAAGATACAAGGGCAGCATTGACAGGGGATTTGATTTTGGCCTGACCCTTACGATTTCAGGCGAGTATGCCACCTTTGAGAATTTTGTCATAGAGGGTCTTGCCGTAGGCGATCAGTTTGTCGACCCTGCGACTGCTCCCACCAGGGTAGGAGCGGCAAATGGTACCGACATGAACGGAACAGCAGGGGCAAAACTTACACTTTTTGACTTTCTCAACCTGGGTGCAAGTTACACCTATGACAATACCGAATATGCCTTTGCTGATCCCCAGATCAGGGCGGCGTTTTTGAAAAACGTACCATCCATAGCTTCTTGGTATGTTCTATCTATCGGAGTTTCCAAGACTTTCTAGGCTTGATATCATAATTTCAATATTTTCTTTTGTGATGTCCTTCAACCGCTTTACTTCAATTTTTTTATGATTTATAAGAGTTTATCGTAAAGTAAATAAATTTGAAGGGCTTTGGGATATGGGCAATGAGCGTAAACCTGATTTGGGAAGTCAAAGGGAAATTGAAGGCAAGTGGCAGGAATATTGGGCAAAAAAAGGAATTTTTGAGAGAGATATCGAGACCCTTGATGGAAAATTCTATGTTTTGAACATGTTTCCATACCCTTCAGGCGACAGGCTTCATATGGGACATTGGTATCAATATGGGGTTATGGATGTCTGGGCCAGGTTTCAGATGATGAGGGGAAAGAAGGTCTTTCAGCCTATGGGATTCGATGCCTTCGGTCTTCC
>JADFZC010000048.1 GCA_015232735.1 Oligoflexales bacterium
TATTATGAGCCTTTTTGGAGACCCTTTCTCGGTCTTTCTAAAGAGGAATTAAAAAAATATGCTGCTAGGCAAGATATTCCGTTTAGAGATGATTCTTCTAATGTTAAGCTTGATTATAGTAGAAATCGCATACGTCATATTGTTTTGAAAGAGCTGGAAGCCCTTTTTCCGGGAGCATCGCACAGGATAGCCATGACATCAATTGAAGCTGCTGATATTGCGGAATTTGCAAAGGTGATGCTTGAAGAGGAACTGAAAAAATCGGGAGGGTATCTCAGTGGCAGGTGGCTTTCACATTTGCCTTTTGGAGTCGCGCTCCAGGTGTTAAGTGAGTTTATAAGACTTAATTCCAAATCTCATATTCAGCTTTCCCGTTCAATTCTATATACTTTGCTGGACAGGGTGACGGAATCAGGTCAGAATGACGGGCGATTTTGCCTCGAGATTTCAGGCGGCTGTAGAGTGATTGTTAAGAACGGCAATATTATTTGCTGCCAAACGAGGCAGAGACCATATCAAAACAGATCGAATCAGCACAGGCGCAGTTTGATTGGTCGAGGATTAAATGCCCTTCTGGAACCAGGCGCAAGGTTGGAAACTCTTGTAGGGCAAAAACAGGTGAAGATTGAAAACAGAAGCCTGAATTATTTGGAACTGGAACTCTTTTCTCCGGCCTTGAATGACAGGGTGAGGTTTGATGGATCTAAAAAGAACTGGAAGTTAAAAGAGCTTCTAAGGGTTTGGAAAAAAAAGGATAATGAACTTGTAACATATGATCTTTTACGAATTAACAGGAAAACTGTCGGTATTTTTGATGGTGAATGTCTGCTTAGACCTTCTCCTCTTGGAGAGAAGGTTTCTTTAGGTGAAATAAACCAGGTGTTGATGGATTTGCCAGGGAATGGCGGTTTAACAAAAATCTTTTCTGACAGGGAGAAAGGAATTTATGCCTAAGTTGAAAAAAACAAATCAGCAGTTGAAAGTGACTCTGCTCTTCGCTGGCTTGTTCATGCTGTTTCTTATGTTTAATATGATTGCAAAGAGAGAGGCGGAGCAAAAAGTTGTTACTTTTTCCGAGTTCATGCATTCCGTTAATCTTCCTGAGACGGATATCAATAGAATTGTGAAGGTAACAATAAAAAAGAATGATGATATTGTCGCATTGACCAAGGAGGGAACGAGTCTTATTGTGCATGGCCCAAAGCAGGATGCCGATTTAAGAAATTTGCTTCTTTCCAAGGCAATAGCACTTGATTACGAGCAGGAGGAGGAGGGGAGTCTTTGGAAGTCGGTATTGATAAATTCTCTTCCGATGCTTCTTCTTTTATTCCTGTTTTTCTTTTTCATGCGTCAACTGCAGATTGGTGGAGGCAAAGCCATATCTTTTGGCAAAAGCAGGGCCAGGCTTCAAAATGACAACAAGAACAAGCTGACTTTCAAGGATGTCGCAGGGGTTGACGAAGCGAAAGAGGAGCTTGTGGAAATAGTCGAATTTTTAAAGGATCCCAAAAAGTTCACAAGGCTGGGAGGGAGGATTCCAAAAGGTGTTCTTTTGGTGGGACCTCCGGGTACAGGCAAGACAATACTGGCGAAGGCGATTTCAGGTGAAGCGGATGTTCCTTTCTTCAGCATTTCAGGATCAGAGTTTGTGGAAATGTTCGTAGGTGTCGGTGCGAGCAGGGTCAGGGATCTCTTTGAACAGGCTAAGAAGAATGCCCCCTGTCTTGTGTTTATCGATGAAATTGATGCCGTGGGACGGCAGAGGGGAGCGGGTCTCGGTGGCGGACATGATGAAAGAGAGCAGACATTGAACCAGCTTCTTGTTGAGATGGATGGTTTCGATGCAAATGAAGGAGTGATCCTTATAGCGGCTACAAACAGGGCGGATGTTCTTGATCCCGCTCTTTTGAGACCCGGACGGTTCGACAGAAGGGTTTATGTGCCCAAGCCGGATATAAAGGGGAGATGTGGAATTCTCAAGGTACATTCAAGGAGAACTCCACTGGCTGAGGGGGTTGATCTCAAGGTGATCGCACAGGGGACCCCAGGATTTTCAGGCGCTGACCTTGAAAATCTTGTCAATGAGGCGGCTTTGATAGCTGCAAGAAACGAAAGCAAGGAAGTCAACATGCACCATTTTGAATTGGCAAAGGATAAAGTCATGATGGGGCCTGAGAGGAGAAGTATGATCATTAGTGAGAAGGAAAAAAGAAATACAGCCTGTCATGAAGCCGGTCACTGCCTTGTTGCATCCTCTCTGCCTGGGGCTGATCCTGTTCATAAGATATCAATAATTCCAAGAGGACATGCTTTGGGCGTTACCATTTTGCTCCCCGAGGAAGATCTTCTGACTATGTCCAAGGAATATGCGGAAGGTATGATTGCCTATGCGATGGGCGGTCGTGCAGCTGAAGAGATAGTTTTCGGACAGATTACAACTGGAGCCGGCAATGATATCGAAAAAGCCACTTCCATTGCCAGGAAGATGGTATGCAACTGGGGCATGAGTGAAAAAATCGGTCCTTTGGCTCTTGGAAATCAAAGTCAGGAGGTATTTCTCGGGAAAGAGATGATGACTCATGAGGTGACTTCCAATAAGGTTCTTGAGGAGATCGACTCCGAAGTCAGGAGGTTTGTGACTGATGGGCACGAGAAGGCTTTAAGGATATTGAAAGAAAGGCGGGAAATACTCGACAACATGACCGAAGCGCTTTTAATAAGGGAGTCTCTTGGCGCAGATGAGATTCGGCGTCTAATCGCAGGTGAGAAACTGATATCCGAGGAAGAAAAAGAGGACTATGAAAAAAGAAAGATAGAGAAGCAGAAAGAGTGGGGAAAAGATATGAAAACTTCCTCAAAGTGCGGTACGGATACAGACGCATCGGATACAAGCGATAAAGATGACAGGTCAGCGTCGGAACTGAAAACAATGCCACTTGGAACATGATTTTTTGAGCCCGGAAAGAAGAAATTTCTCCATAATAGGTATTGTCAATGTCACGCCTGATTCATTTTCAGACGGCGGCATTTGGATGGATCCCGGCAAGGCGGTGGAAAAAGCGTTTAAGCTTGCTGAGGATGGGGCCGACATTGTTGAGTTTGGGGCTGAATCGACACGGCCTGGAGCTTCCTTCATAAGCGAGGATGAGGAGTGGCGAAGGCTTGAACCTGTGCTTTTCAGATTAATGTCAAGTCCCTGCAGGTTTAAAATAGGTATAGATTCAAACAAACCATCAATAATGACAAGGTCCCTGGAATTTGGCATTCACGTTGTAAATGATGTCCTTGGCGGAGCGGATGAGGATACCTTGCGCCGCCTTTCAAAAGACGGGATTTCTTATATTGCAATGCATATGCACAGGACTCCGGATGTAATGCAGGTTGATCCTTTGAATGTTCCTGATGCTGTTGGTGAGGTGGATCTTTTCTACAGGGAGAAAAGCGTCTATCTTGCGTCCTGTGGTTTTCCGGAGGACAGGATCTGGCTTGATCCCGGCATAGGATTTGGAAAAACTGATGCGGCAAATCTGAATCTGATCAAGCACGCTTATGATAATTCATCCAATTACAACATAGTGGTTGGTGTTTCAAGAAAAGGGTTTATAGGAAGAATTTTGGACATTAATGATCCCGCATCAAGGGACGGGCCTTCCAAGGCTCTTGAAGCAGGATTAATGTTTGCCGGTGTCAGAGCTGTCCGCACACATGATGTCCGTGGCTTAAATAGATTTAGGGAGTTGTTTTTTATATAGGTTTCATAGTATTTTAGTTGCTGTCGGCGACTGGTTAAGCATTATGTGGAGTTTATATGGCTGAACTTTTCAGTCAAATGGGGGCGTGGGCCGTTGTTGACATTCTTGTTATTGCGGCCATAATCTACCGCCTGATCCTCCTGATAAGGGGTACCAGAGCCATGCAGATGGTTTTGGGCATAATCATTCTCGCAGGATTTGCTTTCCTTCTTTCTCAACTGTATCCCCTGACTACAATAAAGTGGCTGATGGATAAATTCTACTCATCCATTTTGATAATAATCGTGATTCTCTTTCAGGAGGACATAAGACGGGTTTTAAGCAGAATGGGTAAAAAACCCTTTATAACTCCAGGGGAAAATGTCTCTTCAAAGCAAATGCTGGATGAAATAACAAGGGCTGTGGCATCGCTTGCAGCGAAAAAAATCGGGGGGCTTATCGTCATAGAAAGAAATATTATTTTATCCCGCTATGTCGATATCGGCATTCCCATAGATGCCAGAATTTCAAAAGAGCTTCTTGTCTCAATTTTTCAGACAGATTCACCGCTGCATGATGGAGCCGTGATAATTCAGCAGGGAAGGGTTGCGGCGGCTGGATGTTTTCTTCCGCTCACAAGGGATGAGAATGTTGAGCATACAGTTGGGACGCGGCACAGGGCCGCCATCGGGATAAGCCAGGAAACCGATGCGTTCGTTGTTGTTGTGTCGGAAGAAAGTGCAACGATATCGCTTATTGTGGATGGAGTGATATCACGGGGTCTTGATGTAAAAGAGTTAAGGAAAGCATTAAGAGCGCTGTTTGGACAGGGATCAGACAGTGAGGAATCAATGCCGCCGTCATCGGGCAATTTATCTTCTGCCCCCAGACCTAAAACCCGTACCAACATAAGCGTGATCGAAAAAATGAAGATTTTTACATCAGGTCATAAGAAATGAAGACAAAAATCCTACATCTGATTTTTGATAATTTCGGCTATAAGCTTTTTTCCCTTTTTTTGGCAGTTATTATCTGGTCGATCATTCAGGGTGAGCAGGTTTTGGAAGAGCAGAGGGAAATAAAGGTCCATCTGCAGGTTCCTGATGATTATGAAATACGGGGAGAGAGGGTGAGAGGGGTTCCCGCCATTATCAAGGGACCCAGGGTGCTCATGCTTGAGGCACCGGTTTCCCTGGATGCGACGATAAAGGTTCCTCCCCTGAATGGAAGAAATGTCAGGATCAGGGTGGACAAGGAGAACATCAGAAGGTGGAACGAGCGTCTTAAACTTACTATTCTTGATCCGTATTTATATGTCTATGTGGATAAGAAAGTATCCCGCACTGTTCCGATCAAGGATGTGATTCAGGGCATCCCTGCGGATGGGTTTTTCATAAAAAAGGTCACGATGAAGCCAAAATTTGTGAAGATAACAGGACTCAAGTCAGATGTGCTCAAGACAAGGGAAGTTGCCATGGAACCTGTTGATATAGAAGGCATAAATTCAAACAGGGTTCAAGAGTCAAACCTGATTCCTCCAATCGGGTTCACTCATCAGGATTTGTCCCCGGACAAGACTTTGGTCACTGTTGAACTTGATGAAAAGAGGGAGAATAAGAGAATTGAGAACATACCTATTGAAATCATGGGCGCATCGGGCAGGGTGACAGTCAAACCATCTTTTGCCTCGGTTGTGGTTCAGGCATTGCCCAGTGTGCTGAACGCCTTGGATCAAAAGGACTTTAAAGCTGTTATAGAAGTTACTGACATGAAACCGGGAAGATATGATATGGATGTGAGGGTAACGATTCCGCAGGGCGCAGTTTTGATAGAAGCCATTCCCGCCAAAGCCTCAGTTACCATTTTAGGACGCTAGAAATCATTTCGAATATCTAATTTTTACAAAATATTGATTTCATCTGATGTCTCAGGGCGACCTTGTCTTTTAAGAGAATAATCCCATTTCTTTGATGATAGTTTACGATGCCATGCAAGTATTGTCGCTGGTTTTACAATGACAATTCCATCCAATAACTCCTTAAATGTTCTGTAAATGGCGATAAAGAAACACCTATCAATATTGGTGATATTAACTTTCGTTAGCTTTCTTTTTAAGATCTGATTTTTGTTTCTCAGAATCATGTTTTCACGTTCAAGATCATTCCTTATAAAAAATCGGAAAAGGATCTTGATAATAATCTCAAATAGCAATGTTAGGTACTCTTTTTTCATACTCTTATAGTGCGACAAACTCCATAGTTTTGAAAGTCTGGTTGACAGTTGACTTACATGATAAAATTGATGATGCATAAGGCGTACGAGTTTTTACACGCCTCAGGGAAAATACCAGGGGATAAAAAGCCTGCCTGTGGAAATCGCCATGTGCGGTCGTCATAACATGGTGCTTAAGGCGGAGTGATTTGGCTCGATGTTTAAAGAGTTTTATGAAACATTCTGTTTGGAGGCCTTCCCATGAGCGTAGTTAAAAGTGAAATTGCTGTTGGTCAGGAGGAGCAAGGCCAAGAAACCCAGAATCAAAAATCCTCTTCCTCCTATGCCCTTCGGGATAAGCTGTACGATGGTAAAAAAACCATGGTATTTAGCGCCAAGGATCTTACGACATGTCATAATGTAATCTTGAAGATTCTTCAAAAAGACTTTGAGACTCCAAAAGACATCGCTCGAATGCAGAGGGAATTCACCCTTGTCAACAAGCTTGCTCTGCCTTCCGTTCGTTCCTGTCTTGGCTTTTGTCGAATTGGGGGATCGACGGCTTTGGTTTTTGAGGATGTAGGGGCGGAGCCTTTGAGAAAAAGGATTGGACATGGCCCCCTTACTCTTGCCGAGGGTTTGGGGATATTTATTGGCGTTGCCACCTGTCTCGCCGAGTTGCATGAAAAGCATGTTATCCATAAGGATATCAATCCTGATAATATTCTACTGAATGAACTGTCCCGCAAGGTGTGGATTATTGATTTTGACATAGCCACCCAACTTCCCAGAGAGAGGCCGTCCTTAGGGGCTGCCCTCTCACTTGAGGGCACGTTACCTTACATATCTCCGGAGCAGACGGGGCGTACTGCGCAGCCTTTGGACTATCGGACTGATTTCTATTCCTTGGGAGTTACGATGTACGAGGCTTTCACGGGAAGGCTTCCTTTTGTGCAGGATGATATGGTTGAGCTTGTTTTTGCCCATTTGGCTCTCATACCCGACTCTCCACTGAAATTTGCGCCGGAACTCCCCGAACCGCTTGTCCAAATTATTCAGAAACTCCTCGAAAAAACGCCTGAGAAACGGTACAGGAGTGCGGTAGGTATCAGGGCCGATTTGGAAGAATGTCAGCGTCAACTCAAGACCTATGGCAGGGTGAATTCTTTTGCTATTGCCAGGTCTGATATCGCGACTCAGCTTAGTTATCCGGAGCGGCCCATCGGAAGGGAAACTGAAATCGCGCTGCTTGTCGACATATTCACTAAGATCGCAAACGAGGGGGGACGGCGGCTTGTCCTTCTGACTGGCGAGCCCGGAATTGGGAAAAGTGTTTTAATCAAGGAAATGGGCGGAATTCTGCTTTCCACCCGTGCGACCCTTGTGCAAGGCAAGTTCGACCAATTGCGCCGCGATATTCCTTATGATGCCTTGATACGCAGTTTTAGAAACCATTTAACCCAGCTCATGGCACAAGCAAAATCCGACGTTTCACGATGGCAAACGGCTATTCAGAAAGCAATAGGCCATAACGGTCAAATTCTGGTGGAAGTCATTCCTGAACTCGCTACTCTGCTTGGACCTCAGCCTCAGGTCGCGACCGACCTGAAGCCTGCTGAGATAAAAAATCGGTTTCTAAATACCTTCCAAAACTTCGTGAATGCGATAGTGCCGGGGGTACAACCCCTTGTTTTATTCTTTGATGACCTCCAGTGGGCCGATACTGCAAGCCTTGAACTCATACAGCAATTTCTAACAGATCCAAGGGGGCGTTCTATATTGATTATAGGTTCATATCGCAGCAAGGAGGTCAGCCCAGGCGATATACTGACAACGATGCTCAGGACGACCGAGGAGATGGGCACTTGCATCACCAGGATTGAACTTTCACCTTTAAAAGAAGGCGATGTCCGTAAGCTTATTGTGAACTGTATTGGTTGCGAAAGCCCGGAAATTGAGCCACTCGCGGCTCTTCTTTCAAGCAAAACAAAAGGGAATCCGTTTTTTATTCAGCAAATGCTCATGGATATTTACAAGAACGGTTTGCTTTATTTCGATGTTGCCGACGTAAAATGGAAATTTCATGTAGAGGCGATCGGGAAAACCGGCATCACCGACAATGTCGTGGAGCTTTTGATTGGCAGGATGCATAGTTTTGACAGCATGACAAGACAGGCCCTCCAAGTCGGCGCTTGTCTTGGAATTGAGTTTGAAACGCAGGATGTTTCCCAAATTTTGGGAATACAGGAGGGTGAGGTGCGGACAGCGCTTGATCCTGCGATAAGGGAAGAACTGTTGCAGCCTATTGAATCGACTTATCAACCGGCTCTCATTTCGGGGGATGTGTACGACGGCATGGGGGGGCGACTCAAATTCGCGCATGACAGGGTTCAAGAGGCCGTATATTCCTCTCTGAAAAAAGAAGAACAACAGGCTTTGCGCCTTACTATCGGTCGTTCTCTTTTAAAAAAGAAAGCTAATCTCGACGATGATGAAAGATTTGAAGTCCTGAGCCACCTGAATGTCGCTGTCGATCTTATCAAAGAGGTGTCCGAACGTTGGTTTTTGGCCCAGTTGAATTATTTGGCAGCGGCCAAGGCGCGATCAGCTGGCGCCTATGAGACGGCATTAAACCTGTGTCAGATGGGAATAAAATTTTTGCCAACGACTTCATCGAACGACTATTATGATCTTGTTCGGGGGTTATATCTCCTGGGAGGCGAATGTCAGATTCTTTTAGGTGACAGTAAGGCAGCGGAAAACTCTTTTGGCTCGGCTCTTCAATATTGCAGAAATTCCCTCGAAGTTGTTGAGGTCCAAAGTCGTCTTGTCATGCTTTATGAAACAGTCGGGCGCATAGATGATTCCATAGAATCCGGGCGTAAGGCCCTGAAGCTTCTTGGAAGCCCATTTCCGGAAAGGATCGGCAAGTTTCGCATAATCGCCGAAATTCTGATGGCACATATGACTCTTTCCAGAACGTCGCCGGAAAAGATCTTGTCATTGCCGCCTGTCAAGGATGTCAAGGTCGAACACGTACTTAACATATACGGACTTATGGGAGACTGCATTTATTTCAGGGAACCCGAGAAATATCCCTTGATGTTTGTTCATATCATGGCCAACACCCTAAAATATGGAATGTCTGCGGCAGCAGCAACTGGAATACTAAATTATACATTCGTCGCACAGGGGGTTTTTAAAAACTGGAAAGTGGGAAAAACATATTTTGAACTGTCTCAACAGCTTATCGATATGTTCCCGCTTTCGCTGCATACGGCAAAAATCAGGATGGGTTTGGCAGCGGTAGTCTCATGGTACAAACCGCGTGAAGAGTGTTTCGCCGAGTTTGAAAAAATTCGTTTGGCCTGTCAATCCAGGGGAGATTACCATAACGCGGCTCTCACTCTTTTCCTCCGCTATTCTTTCGCATTTCTAGTGGGCGTCAATATTAAAACCGCCGCCGAGTATGCTGCGGAATATGCTGAATTTGCCAAGTTCACTAAAGCCGAGATCGTCGCCTTTAGCGTGCCCCTCGTCGGCGGGACTTTCGCACTGCTTGGAAAGGATAATATTCCTCTTGGATCAGAGATAACTTCAAGGCTTGGCCATGTGATGGACAATGAAAAGGAAGTTTTTGCGGCGGGGATTGAAAAAGTAAAAGCGACATATTGTTATTACTGGCATTTTCACTGCATGGTGGCATATATTTTCGAGGATTTTGAATATGCCCTCGCGGCAGCCGAGAAACTGCTGTGTAAGCGGGAAGACATGATAGGATTGCCTCTGGTATGGAGTCACGCTCTGTTCTTTACGCTGGCTGCAGCCCAAATGGTTCCAAAAGCCAACTCCAAAAAGCGGCGCCGACTTCTAAATGGGATGCGCCGGAATGAACGTTTCTTAGCAAAGGCCGCAGCCTGCTGTCCAGAAAATTTTTCTCATCAACTCTCCCTGATTCGTGCAGAACTGTCCAGAGTCCAAGGGGGCGATCCGCGGATTACAGCTTCACATTACCAACAAGCGATTGATTTGGCGAGCCTGGCCGGTTTCACCAACCACGAGGCGATAGCAGCGGAACTTTTAGGCATGTTTTATATGAGTCGGAAAGAGACGAGTGCGGCATTGGGTCCGATGATCACAGCACGCCGATCTTATGAAAGGTGGGGGGTACCTGTCAAGGTAGCCAAGATTGATAGGTCTTTTCCCGATGTGGCTCGTTTTATAAGTTTTTCCAAGGGGGGGACGATAGCGGGTACAGTCACTCATACCTCTCATGCCGGGACTTACGAGGGAAACGCGAATGTTATAGATTTGCCAACCATAATAGAGGCATCTCAGGCTCTTTCCAGCGAGATTGTTGTGGAACATCTCCTGGAAAAGCTCATGCGCCTGCTGCTTGAAAATTCAGGGGCCAGGTATGCTCTAGTAATTATGAAGAAGGACAAAACTAAGGAATTCCAAATCGCAGCCACTGCGGATGTTGAGGGTGGTGGCAGAATTCAAGTCAAAAACAAACCCTTATCAGAAGCCAGGCTTTGTATGCCGATTTTGAATCAAGTTATTCATACCGGAGAGGCGATTATTCTTGCCGATGCCCTCAGGGAAGGCGCTTTCATTAGCGATCCATATATAGTAGAAGGCAAATGCAGCGCGATTCTTTGTATGCCTATGATGGTTCAGGGAAAGATGAAGGGGATATTGTACCTTGAGAATGATCTGATGTGTGGGGCATTTACCAAGGATAAGTTGACATTATTGTCGGTAATATGTTCTCAGGTGGCGATTTCCATAGAAAATGCCAACTTGTTCGATGAGGAGAAGGCTGCTCTTGACCGGGAAAGAAGAGCGCACGAGGAGTATGTGAGGGTTGAGAAGGCTAGATTGCAGCTGGCTTCCAGTATTGAAGCCGCTAGGGCTGTACAAGAGGCGCTCTTTGTGTTTGAAACGGAAATTGGCGATGGTGAATTGAGGCATTTTTATCGTCCTGCTGAACGTGCTGGCGGCGATTGGTATGGTTATTATAGAGATGAAAAACACAACCGTATTTACATATTGCTAGGTGATGTCACGGGGCATGGCGTCCCCTCCGCTCTTGTGACGGCGGTGGCGGTAGGTGCCGTAACCAGCGTCATCGATAACTTGAAAGATGAAGGTGGAGAACTAAAGGAAAGTATTGTCGCCATTGCCCAGGCAGTCAACAGGGCCGTATTGCGGACTCGAACAAGACTTGCGATTACCATGGCTATTTTAGCTATTGATGTGGAAACAGGGCATGGCGCCTATCTCAGCGCCGGTCACCCCCCTGTCTTTTATTGTGGGGCAGAACGGTATTTCATGATGTCTTATGGCAGTATATTGGGGGTGATGAAAGAGATCGAGCTGAATCCTATCGAGTTTACTCTGATGCCGAATGATTTTCTGTTTCTTTATAGTGATGGTTTGCTTGAAAATCGCAATTGTTTGGGAAAAAAACTAAATAGCGTGAATCTGCGTCGTATTTTGACCAGTCATCATGAATTAAGCCATATCATGGATAGTTTAACAAAAGAGGTGGACGGGTTTGTTAATGATAATCATCTCGATGATACGGCCTTTATGATTTTCAAATGGCATGGCTAGTACCGGGCCTGTTTCGTGACGGGCCCCAGACTCAGTATGGAAATTTCATACACTTGCAAATCAAATACTTAAAGATCATGGTGACACAAAAGAATTTAA
>JADFZC010000049.1 GCA_015232735.1 Oligoflexales bacterium
AATTCTCAGATAGTGTGAAAATTGAGACTAAAACTCAGAACTCGATTCACATAAAAGCCAGCGAAGGTCACGGCATTTCGCATTTTAAGGATAATAAAAAGCAGTTTGATGGCGAGTGGTATTACTGTTATTTAAAGGATATTAATAAGATATATTTGGTTGTTCAAAGTCAGGATTTCAGTTTTGGTTCTGACTCTGTTTGCGATCACTGGCTGCCTCAGGTGTTTATAAGAAATAAATACAATGTAATAGTCATAACAGAACCTGGAGTAGGCAAATCTAATGCTAAAAATGATTTTGGAGGACCTTTTGTAAAGAAGTCATTTTCAGCACAACTAGCTGGATTTATAAACGGTTATGGCTCAGTGGATGGTAAGGTAGCAGGAATATGGGCGTATGGCCAGGGAGTTATTGCAGCCTCTAATTATGCAAAGACGACAAAAGGTATAAGTCGTTTGATTTTAGGTGGAGGTGTTTACGATCTTCAGCTGCTATACAAAACAGCATCAAACATTGATTTAAAAAAAAATCTTGAAGTTTTGAGCAAAGAACAGGGGGAAAAATTTTTTGAGGAACGTTCGATAGCCTGGGATATTGAGGGACTGCCATCCAAAATAAATTTATATCATGGCAAGAATGATAATATTTTTCCGAGTTCGCAGTCATCTAGTTTTAGGGATGCTTTAGCCATAGGTGAAAGAAAAGTCTCTCTGCAGATTATTGAGAATGAGGGACATGTATTGACCCCTCAAATACATGAACAACTCATTGAAAAAATTCTTAAAGAAAATAATGAAAAGTGATGTTTATATTGTTGCGATAATATTTCAAAATCCCAGAAAAACAGAAGATTCACAGTTTCGCTTTTTCTCAAGGATTGGTGAAGGAGATTGAGTGTAGGTAATACCTGCACCATTTCCTCTGTCGATATAATAGTACGGATAACCCCAGAATGTAGATTGAAAAGTTAAAGGACTCGACATAAGCCAGTATCGAATTGTTTTTCTATCGGCTCTTATGGTGTCAATAAAAATATTGAACTGGACTATTTTTTTATAAGAGATAGAATTCGGGTCGTGATCCTCATAGGGTAATGCAATATAGTAAAAATCGTTTTGTTTATTCCCATAAATTACCAAGTCATTTTGCGTGCCGTTTTTATTCACTGCATATCTGGTGAAAGCACCCACTTTTAAAAGGGAAGATGATACGGCCGTCATATACTTTGCATTAACATAGACTTCAGCCTCAAGCCAACGCTTGTTTATTTTCTCATCATGTGCATCACCAAAGGAATTAACAAAGAATTCACAGTTCATTGAAAGTTCATTGTCATCAACTGAAACAGCATGGACATTTGCAGGGAAGTAAACGATGTTCAAAAAAACACCTAATACAGGATATAAAACACAATAGTTACATACAGTTAACTTACTCATTATGTCGCCTTTGTCATCCTTTTGAACTCAGTTAAAAGTAACTTTATGAGACTAATAAATTTCTTTGAAAAATAAGTCAATCTCTGAATTTATTTCTGAAATGTCTGTTAATGAAAAAGTGAAAGAATTTCTTATAATCGATAAACCGAGGAACTTTTTATACGCCTATTTCTAATAGATGTCGTTTTTACTTGAGAAAACTGAAGGATGCTGATAGGAAAGGTTCATTGGAAAGATGGCCGAGTGGCTTAAGGCGCACGCCTGGAAAGCGTGTGGGTGGAAACGCCTCCGGGGTTCGAATCCCCGTCTTTCCGTCATAGTTTGGTTTATTGTGCTCTTGAAATTTGGTCTTTATAAGATAAAAATAGAGCGCAAAGTGATGGCTAGATCCTGAATGATGCTTTACTGTGAACCCCGCCAGGACCGGAAGGTAGCAACGGTAGCAGACGTAAGTAGGTGTTCAGATCATCTAGCCGTCACTTTGCGCTTTTTTAATTGGGAGAACCTCTAATGTCATATCAATCATTAGCAAGGAAATATCGGCCTAAAAGATTTGAAGAACTTGTGGGTCAGAAGGCCATTGTCAAGGCTTTGTGCAACTCCTTGAGGTTAAATAGGGAGTCTCATTGTATTGTTTTTTCAGGAGTGAGAGGTGTAGGAAAAACAACATTGGCACGTCTTTATGCAAAAGCTCTAAATTGCGAGGATGTGCTAGAATCAAGACCTTGTGGAGTTTGTGAAAGCTGTATTGCTGTTGCTGAAGGCAATCATGAAGATGTCATGGAGATAGACGGGGCTTCAAATACTGGGGTTGATGACATAAGAGACCTTCAGGAAACTCTTGGGTACGTGCCTCAAAGGTCAAGATACAAAATATATATAATTGACGAGGTTCATATGCTATCGACAAGTGCCTTTAATGCGCTTTTAAAAACACTTGAAGAGCCTCCCCCACATGTATTTTTTATGTTTGCAACCACTGAACTGGGAAAATTACCGGCAACAATTTTGGGTCGATGCTCTGTCTATCATTTAAATCTCTTATCAACGGAGGAGATAATTGGCAGGGTAAGCGAGATTTTGAAAAAGGAGGGGATTAAATCTGATGAAGAAGCCATATATCTTGTAGCAAAAGAGGGTCAGGGTTCCATGAGGGATGCGTTGACTTTTTTGGATCAAGCGATTGCGCTTGGTTCCGGTGAACTTAAGATTGAATGGATTCAAAAAATTATTCCAAGTGCTTCTTTTAAGTCTGGTATCGATTTTATCAAATCCCTAATTAGAAAAGATACTGTAATGGTTCTTGAGATTATTGACAAATGGGATCAAGCGGGGGTTGATTTTACTAATGTTGTTGAGGAATTGATTCGGAGTATTAGAAATGCTTATATTTTCAGCAGGGTCTCGGAAAAAACATCAGTCTCGAAGTTTATACATCTTTCAAAAGAAGAGTTTTTTGATATTGAGGAAGTTTCCTCGGGCATTAGTGGCAATGCCTTAAGCCATCTTTTTAGAGATATGATGAGATGCCGGTCTGAATTAAACAGATCTCGTCTAGATAGGTTTGTTTTGGAGAATTATTCTATTGAATGGTGCTTTAATAAATTATCTTTTGAGGATGATAAATTATCACACAATCTTCATGAAAAACATTTTGTCGATGAAGTAGTGGATAGATGTAGTTCAGCATTACCTTTAAAAGAAAAAGAGAATGAAATCATCAATGTTTTGAAAAAAATGGAGTCAGATAGTTCTAAGGTGTTAGAAAATAGTCCTGCTAATTCAAGACAAGATTCAAGTTCTACTGATAAAAAGCCTCAGATAGAATCCCAGGAAAAAGTGAGTAATATAGTATCAAGCAGCTATAATTCTGGTTTTCCAGAATCATGGCGCATGTTGGTAGATTTATGGAAACAACAGAAGCCGCTTCAGGCTAGAATTATTGAAGAGGTACATCTCGTAGAGTACAATGAAAAGAGTATTGTAATTGCTGTTAATAAAGATAGTTTGGCGGGCAGTAAGTTATTGCAGAGAGAGGTACAAAATAAAATAAAGGAACAGTTTGCCAGAATGTTTTCTTTTTATGGGGAGTTTAAAGTAAAGCTTTTGAGTGAAATTCAGAAAGCGGATAGTATCAATGGCTTGTCAGGATCCAATGGTATAGAAAAATCTTTGCTCGAGGTCTCAAAGATGGAGAAAAAAGAACTTTCTATAAGAACGATTGAAGAGCTGAAGCAGCATCCCATAACAAAAGGGGCCTTGTCGGTTTTTGGTGGAGATATTCAGGAAATAAGATTGAATGAATGACGATTGTAATAGACCTGGCCATAACTTTCAGTAATAATTAGTCCGTGGCGCTTTCGCGCCACGGACGTATCCTGGCGAACGAAGTGAGCATAGGATCTATTACGAAATATCAGTATGTTACGACAGATCCTATTCAAGCTTCGCTTACCAGGACACGTCGCTTGCGCCTTAGCGCCAGCGACTGATTATTAATAGTTTAAAATTGCAGGTTGCGAAAATAAAAAACGTCAATGGCTTTTACTAATTTCGAAACAAAAGAAATAAACTGTAAAATCGTGTACTTTGGCGCCAAGGGTTCGGGACGGAGCACTAATCTGCGATCGATTTTTTCTCAAGTTTCATCTGAGATAAAATCGGGCATGTTTGAGCTTCAGGAAGTTGACTATCATCATTATTTTGAGTTCTTACCCCTAAGCCTTGGTTATGTGAGAGACTACCATTTAAAGATGCATTTGTATACTTTGCCTGATACTTCTCTTTATGAGACGCTCACACCAACAATTCTAAAGGGTATCGATGGGTACGTATTTGTCAGTGATGCCAGAATTGAAGCTATGGCTGAAAATATTGATTCATACAAAGAAGTAAAACGTCTTTTAGCGTCAGAGGGTTATCATGTTGGATCATTACCCAGGGTTATACAATATAACAAAATGGATTTGGATAGTTTGGTCCCGATTAATATATTGCGTCAGGAGCTTAATCCGGGAAAGATGCCTGATTGCGAAGCTATCGCAAAAGAATCAAAAGGAACTTTTGAGACATTGTTAATGATAACCAAATTAGTTTTGGATCAACTAACAACAAGTGTTTAATATTGGAGAAAAAATTGGAGGTCTGTGGAAGGATTGATAAAGTGGTCGTTCTTTTGGCGTGTAGGGATCGAACAGGCCTTTTTAGATTCCCAGTTAGCATAGATAAATACAAAGAAGATATTCCAGGAATAAAAGTTGATCTCAATTATTATTTCGACAGGTTAAAAGCCAAGATAGTTTCTGATGCGGCTGTTGCATTGGGAAATGAGAAACTTTCAGGGTATATTTTAATAGATAGGGAAATGACTCCGTATTTGACATTTTCCGATGGTAGCAAGGGGGTCTTGTTTTTGGCAAGGATTTATGCCATTTATTTTGAAGCCCCTGAGTATTGGCCAACCTTGCCGGAGATATTGAAACATATGCCTGATGACAGGAACAGACTGCCTTACCTCAAGGTGTTGCAGATACTTTCAGGGTCATCACAGGATGATATTGAAGCTGTTGGGCTTGCAAATGAAGATATGAAGTTCATTGTTCAAGAAACAATAAAGAAAAATTCCACGGAAATGGTGCAAAATTCATAGAGAGGTTTCGTTATGAAAAAAATTTTTGGATGTATTTGTTTCGCAGTAATAGTTAACGCATCTGAGTTGTACGGGTATCAGGTAAAATGTAATGAAGATCAAAGTATCTGCCAGGTGGAAACAAAGCGTCTCGCTAAAGGGGATAGAGTTGGAATTTTCAGCAAGGATGGATATATTGTAGCACTTGGGATTGTTGCTAAGATCATTGGTGAAGAAAGAGAAATAAAAATAACAAAAAAGTATGAAGAGATCACTGCTTCTTGTGAATTAGAAAAGATACAGGATAATGAGGCCAATTCTCCGGGAAAATTTTTCAAGATAAGGCAGTCTTTGAAAAAGAGACAGTATGGTGGTGGGCTTGGACTTGCCAGTATAGGGGTCGGGAGTGGCTTTCAGGCGTTTATGCTGGAAGGTTTCATGGAATGGTTGATGAAGAATTCGTGGTATGCAGGAGGAAGAGCCTTGATTTTGAAGGGTAGTGGAACTGCAAGTATCACCCTTGATCAGCTCGAAGAGAGAAAAATTGACATGATGGCTCTTGGTCTGATGGGCGGTGCAGGCTTTGATTTTATCAGGAATGAGAACTTTACTGTGAAGGGAGAGGCCGATTTGGGGGTTGCTAATGTTTCAGCGTCTTCCTCAGGCGATGAACCAGTAAAGGAAGTGGCGGATGGAAGGATTTTCGCGGGAATCGGAGTGCTTGTTAAAGCGGAACTTGAGATGCTTTTTAACTGGAATGAAATGCAGCCATATGGAGCTTTTTCGATGATTCGTCTTCAGAATTCCAATAACTACGCTTTTTCGTTTGGTATTATTTCATCTTTTTAGTGTCGTTATCCGGCAGAAGGTATTTGATGAGAGTCGTAATTCTTGGATCAGGAACTTCGACAGGAGTTCCTGTTATTGGATGCAGTTGTTCAGTATGCAGGAGTAAGGAAGATCGGAATAAAAGGACAAGAAGTTCAATCGCTCTTTTGGATGAAAATGGCAACTGGATTGTAGTGGATACGACTCCCGAATTTAGGTTGCAAGCTCTTTCGGCAGGGATAAATAACCTTAAATATGTCATTTACACTCATTTGCATGCCGATCATTGTGCAGGATTTGATGATCTGAGAGCCTACAGCTTTACAAGTCAGGATGTGATAAATTGTTATCTGGATTCAGAGAATAAAAGCGAATTTCTTGAAAGATTCTCTTATGCCTTTAAGGATACGGGATATATCGGGATGAAGCCCGTCGTGAACCTTCTCGAAATTCCTTATTCTTTTTTCAAAGTAGGAGCTCTGACTATTGAACCGATTCGTTTGCCTCATGGAAATCTTATGACTGTCGGTTTAAAGATCGGTAGATTTGTATATGCAACTGACTTTAAAACATTCCCTTCTGATGTTATGGATCGTGTCACTGGAAATGTTGACATCATGGTGGCAAGCGGCATTCATTTTGGAAGCCACCTTGCTCACAGTGTAATTCCTGAAACTATTGAATTGTTTAAAAAAATTGGAGTTAAACGAGGGATTCTGACGCATTTGTCTCATGAAGTTGATTATTACAGGGATTGTGACAAGCTTCCTGAATTTGTGGAGTTTGCATACGATCAAATGGTTATTGACGTGTAAATATTTACATCGTATCCAGGATGCGTGCTCGGGTTTAATTAGTCGCTGACGCTTTCAGCGCCAGCGACGTATCCTGGCAAGCGAAGAAAAGCATAGGATCTGTTTGCAACTTGTTGATATTCCGTGACAGATCCTTCGCCTTTAGGGCTACCAGGCAAGCGAAGAAAAGCATAGGATCTGTCACGAAATATCAACCTGTAACAATGAGATTTTGTTCAAGCATTACTTTACGGGGCACTTCGCTAGCGACTATAAAAATTGGTTGATTTAAGATTGAAAAAAGGGATTCCTCAAAGGTATGGGTCACAATACATATTATCTTATAGATTCTGGTAATTTTCGGAAATACGAGTCGGTTGGGCCATATAGGTTATCGCGTCCGGCTCCCGGGGCTGTATGGATGCCTCGTTTAAGTGACAGGGAGTGGGATAAGGTTGATGCGGTGTTTAACCGTTTTTCGGGTGGAGATGGCAAGTGGGTTATAAGAAACAAAAAAATACTGCAGGGCTATACGATTGAAATAGAGGAGATTCCATTTATTGTTAAACCAACGGATTTTGGTCATCTGGGGATTTTTCCCGAGCAAATGGAAAATTGGGTAAAGATAGGAAAGTTAATATCAGTGTTGTCCAAAAATATTAAGGAGTTTAATGTCTTAAATCTTTTTGCCTATACTGGAGGGGCGACGATGGCCGCTGCAATATCCGGAGCAAAAGTGGTTCACGTTGATGCTTCAAAGACAAGTGTAGAGTGGGCAAAAAAAAATGTCGAGTTATGTGGCAGGGATAATTTTTTCATAAGGTGGATTGTTGATGATGTAAAAAAATTTGTCTCAAGAGAGATAAGAAAAGGTTCAAAATATCATGGGATAATTTTGGATCCTCCTAGTTTTGGCAGAGGTACAAAAAACGAGCTTTGGAAGATTGAGGAAGATTTGAATGATTTATTATTTTCGCTGGGCAAGTTGTTTGCGGAAGATTTTTCTTTCCTGTTGTTGAGTTCTCATTCGAATGGATATACTCCGGAAGCCTTGAAAAATTTGGTTTGTCAGGTTACAGGCAAATACTCCGGATATTACGATCTTGGTGAGATGTTACTTTGCGAGAAAGACCATGAAAGATCTCTGCCCAGTGGTGCCAGTTGCCTTTTTATAAGGGAGATATCGTAGTGACGATTCTAATTTCAAGTACACAGAATAATAGAATACGTGCTGCTATACGACTTCAAGATAAGAAGGCGAGGGTATTGACACAAAAGTTTGGAGTTGAAGGAGCAAGAGAGATATCTCAAGCCTATAAATACGGCTATGAACTTCAAGAGCTTTATTTTTGTGAAAGAAAATTTTCAAATGAAAGTGGATCTTTTTTTAAGGGACTCAATCAATCCTATGCTGACAGGTGTATTGAGGTTTCTACTACAGTTTTTGAAAAGCTTGCCATGCGTGAAGATGTTGATGGATTATATGCAATCTTTAAAATTAGAAAATATACATTTAAGGATCTGAGAAAAAATAGTTTCGATATTTTCGTTGTTCTGGAAAACATAGAGAAACCAGGAAATGTTGGAGCAATACTGAGAACATGTGATGGTGTTGGTGTATCTGGTGTGTTTTTGACTGAAGGATCGGTTGATGTTTTTAATCCAAATTTGATACGAGCCAGTCTTGGTGCGGTTTTTTCCCTTCCGGTAATCAGTACAAGCAATCAGGAGTGCTATAACTTTCTGAAAGAAAGTAATGTGGACATCGTTTCAACTTCTTTGCAGACCAAGGATATTTACTATGAGAAAAACTATAGATATCCTGTGGCACTTGTCCTAGGTAACGAAGCCAAGGGTATTTCTGAATTTTGGAGGAAAAATGCAAATTCACTGATCACTATTCCAATGAATGGAACTGTTGATTCCTTAAATGTCTCTGTTGCTGGTGCTATTATGCTTTACGAGGTATATCGTCAACGCTTTAGGAAATAGAGGGAGTTTTTTGACCTTTTCTTCCTTCGTAAAGATCAAAAATTAACAGCTTGCATTTTATGCTTCCGTTTAAAATAGGGAGTTTTCGCCTAGGTTTAAGGCCAATGAATTTATAGGGCGCGTCTTCAGAAGTCAGAAGTGCTGCAGTCCAACCTGTAAAATTCCTTTTTAAAGTGTTCCCTATTTGCTGATAAAATTTTTTAAATTCTTCACTTTCTTCCGATTTTAGACGCTCACCATAAGGCAGATTTGCTATTAATATTCCGGTGCTTGCAGGAGGTTGCATATCGATAAAGGATCTTGTTGAAAAACAAATATGTTTCTCAACTCTTGCTTTCAGGGCATTATTCCTTGCCATGGATGTGTAATTTTCCGAGATGTCTGATAAAAAAATCTTGTTTTTAGGTTCGGTCAATCGTTCAGATCGGACTTTGTCCTGTACATTTTTCCATAAATGTCTGTCGAAATCTAATAACCATTCTACCCCGAAGTCGCCTTTTTTTCTGTGGATCAGGGGAGCTTTGTTTAGAGCGATATATGCTGATTCTATCCCGATAGTTCCACTTCCGCACATAGGATCAAGAAAATTCTGGCTGCCATCATACCCAACCAACATTAATAAGGCTGAAGCCAGCGTTTCCTTTATAGGGGCAGGATGACCATCTTCCCTATAGCCTCTTTTATGATGAGATTTTCCAGAAATATCCAAGCTTATTGTAACCTTTTGATCGTGTATAAAAGCTACAACTGAAATTTTTGGATCCATAAGGTCAATTTTTGGAGGGGATAGGTTTTTTTGTCGAAAAGATAGAAATATCCCTTCCTTTACAATTTTGCTTATTTCATTTGAAGAAAATGCATCAGGGCCTCTGTCGCCAGCAACTCCTCTGACAATGAAACCATGGCTTGAAGATATGAGTTTTGGCCAATTAATTCTGGATGATTGTGACTTGAGAATGATTTCTTTTGTAGCGGAACCCTCTCTAAGGATACGAAGAATTCGGCTTGCCGTTCTGATCTTTAGGAGAATTTCATAAATCTTTTCAGTTGTTGCGGAGAATCTTACGGATTTGAAACCAGCTTCAATCTGAATTGCTCCCAGGTCTTTCAACTCCTTGGAAACCATCTCTTTGATTTCCTCAGGGCATATTGCAATATATTTTTGTGTCATAATCTACCCAGTGAATTGAGCAAAAAAAGGCTGTATGGAACTATTTTAGATTATTGTCAAGCAATTCCAGCAATAATCACTGGTTTTCAATTATTAGATCGGCACACTTTGAGTATTGCTTCCATTCTGGCCTGGTTTGGGTTTATTTGGATCATCAGTGATTAGTACCCTTATGGAATCCGTCTGAGTTGGTTGTCCATCAACTTCACAAGTTGCCTGAATTGTATATACTTTGGCTGTATCAAAGGTATAACTTACAGTTTTACCAGTTTTTTTACCTTGATCCGGAAGTTCAGGGACAGTCCAAGAGATTCTTCCTTCCTCATTAATCCCACAATTTTTCCCAGTATATTGGACAGGTGTTCCCACATAACCTCTAGTTGGTCCTTCGATTCCAAATTTATACTGTGAAGCAGGAGGGGGCGCTATTTCCTTGGGAGCTTCAGACTTATTTTTTTTCACGAGTTCATATTCTGCCGGTCCACAGCTGCAGATCAGTCCTGTGCTGATAACGAATGCGGATATTAAGATCAATATTTTCTGGGTAATCATATTTCAATCTCCCTTCTACTTCTTGTTAGCTTGCACAATTTCTTGTGACTTGTCATAGTAAATTTTGAATTCTGTTCGGCGATTTAACCTTCGACCTTCAACAGTCTTGTTGGGTGCCACAGGTCTTGTATCGCCATATCCTACGGCAGTAATTTTAGAGGGAGGTATGCTAAATTCTTTAACAAGCCAGTTTTTTATTGCCTCGGCTCTGTGACGGCTTAGTTCGAGATTATATTTGGGAGTGCCAATAACGCAGGCGTGCCCTTCAACAATTAATCGCTCCAATTTGTTATTTTTAAGGACTTCCCCAAGATGCTTTAGATTTTTTTGTGCTGCCTCATGAGATATCTTTGCTGAATCGAAAGCAAACAAGACATCGTTAATAACTATTGTTTTATCGGGTTTTGGAGGAATTGGCGGTGGCAGCTCAGCGGATTCTTTGGGAGATTCCTTCTTTTTACCATTCCCAAGCCAATAGATTCCGGCATAGGCTCTAAAATCTGGGGAGTTGACGCTATGAACAAGCTCGGTTCCTGCTCCAAGGTGTCCTATTAAATTGTTGTCAAAATGATACTTGATACCACCTATCCCTTCAAGAACAGTTGCAGATCTTGGAGAAATTTCAGAGATACCTTTTTGGGGCTGACTTCCATATATTTCCATAACAAGATCGGTCTTCGAGTCAGGGATTGAGTACTGAAGAGCGGTGCTTCCAATTATCTGACTTTTAATCGGATTGACAGGTGTTTCTCCATCGTCAGTGGATACAGGATCACCTTGGCTTCGGAATCGGTATCCCAGATTTCCAGCCAACATGAAATTGGATATCTTTGTATCCATTGCCATCTCTGCATTTATAAAAGGTTTGGATCCTTTACCGGTGAATGGGTTGTTTTTTACCTGATTCAGGTCGGCCGATAAAATAATAGCAAGGCCTGTTTTTTCATTGTTCCAAAGATTCAGTTTTGTACTAACCTGGATATCGGTGATCCCTTTCTTTTTAAACTGTCCATGGTATTCCTGACTTTTAACATCTTGATAGACAACCCCTGGGATGTTGATGCCAAGATCCCAGTTGGGTGTGATGCCGTAACCCAGATTTAGGTTCATGCCCGTGATACCGTCATTGTATGATTTGCTTTTATCATTGCTTTTGCCAAAATCCGGATCGTCAAAATAGGGCAATGTATTGACAGCATGGTTTGTGAAGAGTCCAAGACTGAATGTCCCAGTTCCAAGTGTCTTAGTGGAACGTA
>JADFZC010000637.1 GCA_015232735.1 Oligoflexales bacterium
GGTGGCTCCTCCTCCTCCGCCTGCCACACCTGCCACACCTATTGTTGAGGAGAAAAAGGAGGTGGCTCCTCCTCCTGCCACACCTGCCACACCCGCACCAACGGAAGCACCTAGTGTTACCGTCAAGGAAGAAAAGGTGGGGCTTGTCGATGGTACAAACTATGTAATAAACGGTGAATTCAACTATCCCGATTACAGTGGATTCTGGTCCCTGTTCGCGACGAAGGAGTATGACATTGCCAAATTTGGCTGGTATGTGAAATTTTTAAGCGATATGCCTTGCTCGGTGAACGATCCTTTGAATACTGAAGGGCTGCTTGAAATCCAAAACCATAGCGGTGAAAAAATCGCGGAACTTGATTCCCATTGCCGGGTAGGCAGCTGTCTTAACACAAACATCGAAATTTATCAGGATTTGCTTCTTGGACCTGGAACATATGTCTTGAGTTTTTCATATATGGATAGAAACAGCGGCGCACTTGACGAAGGTCTATTTGTCAGTTTCGGCGATGTCAAGTTGAATATCAAAAGCACCTCGGTATGGGAAACATATGAAGCAAAGGTCATCGTGACCGGCACAACGCAAAAGGTCAGACTTTATGCCAGAGACGCCGGCACTGGAAATACCTTCGGTGCCCTGGTTGACAAATTCAAGGTAGTGAAGGTATCGCCTTAGGGTGTGTTGACATCTTGGTAAAAAAGCGAAAAAGGATTTTCTCTGGCTAATGAAGAGGGACAATATCGTCGTTCAGTTCCATGTAATACAACAAAAATTCCGCCGTGGCACGTATTGACTCATTGGAAGCAAGGGGGAGGGAATGTCTCGACAAAGTTCTGTTTTGGAATGAGACTGATTTGCAGCGGAAACTTGACGCTTATCAAAAGTACTATAATGAATCACGAGTTCACTATTCTCTCGGGGGAATGCCGCCAAACCAATATACTGGGAAAGTCATACCCATGAAGATAAATCCAAAAAACTATCAGTGGAAAAGCTGTTGCAACGGACTATACAGGATACCCATGGCCGCTTGACCAGTATTTTGCAGAGTGACACGACTTCGCGAATAGTGGTTTTGCATCCTTTTCTTCTGTTAAGTTCAAGCAATTTTGCATGCCGTGGCTTCGTTGTTGAAAATATCGTCACCTTCATATGGAATACAGAGATTCCTGGGAATTAGAATCCTGAACCTGAAATGGATGTATCCCTCTATAGGAGCCGGGACTGACAGTTCAATCTCAATTTCACCCCCGAGCCTGCCTAAAAACTCCTTGACGGCTCTCATACCTGCACCGCGTCCAGAGACGTCACTGACTTTTTCTGCAGTGGAAAACCCTGATTCGAAAATGAATTGCGCAATTTGTGAAGGTTCCAGATTGATGTCCTCATCGATCAAACCACAATCTACGCCCTTTTTCAGAATTGACGGGAGATTAAGACCACGGCCGTCATCAGCATATGTAATCAAAACTTGATCTGCGTGGCTATGGCTGTCAATATCGATCGTTATAACACCTTGAGCATCCTTGCCGGCTGCATTTCGTTCCTGAGCGTTTTCAATTCCATGATCCATCGAATTGGCCATTATATGCATGAAGGCATCATGGATAACCTCGTGACAATCGCCGCGAAAACCGATAGCCTGGTTTCCTGCGAAACTGACTCTGGGCGATTGCTTGTCCAGTTTAACGGCCAGCTCCCCTATCGAATGGATGATGTCAGAAATAAGGGTTTCAAGGTTCGGGAAATAATTTCGATAAAGATTTGACCGCGTCTTCTGGATAAATTTTCTTTGGTCGTTCAAATTAATAATGCTGTCATACTTTAATAGCTCCAGAAGTTCCTCTTCCATTTGCTTTTGCGATTTAGATACAGAGGTTTTTTTGGATGAACGATTGAGCTTTTTTTCAGAAATGTCATGATATTCACCAAGGATAGCACCTATAGCTTCTGTCATTTCTCTAAGTTCGCCGTTCAAATCGAAACCCCTTGGTTTGTTGGCGTTCAAATAATTGGTGACCAGATCTTCAGTGCAATGAACATTTTCAACCAATTTTTTTAATTTGAGGGTGCGGGCATTTCCCTTGAGAGTGTGGAGATCGACGGAGAGTTCTTTCATATTTTCGATCTGCACAACAGGTTGATTTACAATCTTGATGGTTTGCTGAAGGAGCTTGTGGCTGTTGGTCATGAACTGGGCAAAAGATTCTTCTGACACGCTAATAATTTCTTCGATAATGGCCAGTTCCTGAGTCTGTTTTGCGGCTTGAATCTGCAGCTTTTTCAGATCGGTGACATCCCGGATCGTAACCAGAATACTCTCTACAATGCCATTCTCCTTAACGGCATTCCAATCAATTTCAAGAATCTTGATGCTCCCATCGCTTCGATTTTTGGTTATTTCGCGTGGCAAAAGATGGCTGTTCCCTTTAAAAGTGGATATTTTCTCTTTGATGGACAGTTCGAGAACATTCTTGACCTGATCCAAGTCGTTTTTCGAAAAATCCGTGTCCTGAAAGAGCAGATCCATCACTGATCTGCCTTCAATCGCTTTTGTATCAAAAACTTTCTCGAGATATTGTGAATATTCATCCCCAATCGTAAGATTATCCGCAACAGTAAAAATACCCTGCT
>JADFZC010000638.1 GCA_015232735.1 Oligoflexales bacterium
TGTGTAATATAAGCGGTCTATCTCCGTGAACTAATTAAACCGGTTTGAAAGGATTTTGAATGTGGCGTTGGAAAGACAAAAAAATTGATGGGTTCGATAAAAAACAGCTGACCAAGCACTGGTCCACATACGTTGTTCTTTTTCTGGCGCTGGGTGCCATGACTTTTTTCGGGGTCTGCGATCCATCAGGCAGAAAGTATGGCAGGGGTATGCTCAGTGAAGGTACTGCAGCCACCGTTTCAGGTGAGAAAATCAGTGCTCTTGAATTCCGTAGAGCCTACCAGAACGCCTATCACCAGTATCAGCAGCAATATAAATCCGAGTTCGACCCCTCGGCCTTCAATCTTTCAGGAATGGTTCTCGCCAGGCTGGTCGAGCAAAAAATATTTGCACTTGAAGCTGCCCGGAACGGTTTTCTGACAACCGAGGCCGATGTTGAGAAATTTCTGCTTGAAATTGACGTTTTCAAAGATGAAAAGGGCAAGTTTTCATCTGAGAAGCTTGATAACTATTTGAAAGCAAACGCTTTTTCTGAAAAGGATCTTATGGATACCGTGCAGAGGGACCTTACCATAGACAGGTTCAGGCGTTTCATCCTTGAAACCTATGCCATGTCCGGCAAGGCTCTGGAGGCTGCCTACAAGCTGAGAGAAACAAAATTCGACCTTGAATATATCAACATCGATGACGGGAAATATGACCTTTCCGCCTCTGACGAGGAAATTTCCAAATTCCTGAATGAAGAGGGCAAAAAGAAGGTTAAGGAATATTACGACAAAAACCAGTCCGAATTTAACAAGGAAAAGAAGGTCAAGGGAAGGCACATACTGATTGCTTTCAAGGGAGCCAGAGGTTCCTCGGGTGAAGCCGGCAAGAGGACAAAGGAAGAGGCAAAGGCACTTGCCGAAAAGGTTCTGCTGGAAGTTAAAGCCGCCAGGGGCTCCTTCCCAAAAATTGCCGAAAAATATACCGATGATCCTTCAGGGAAGAAAAACGGAGGAGACCTCGGCTTTTTTGATGAAAAGTCAATGGTTAAAGAATTTAGTGACACTGCTTTCAAATTGAAGGAGGGTGAAATAAGCCAGGTTGTAGAGACACCTTTTGGCTTCCATATAATTTTCGCTGAAAAAATTCAGGACAAAGTGACAATCCCTCTTGAGGCGGCCACAAAACAAATAGCCGGCAATCTGATAGTCAAAGACAAAAAGCCCAATACTATCAAGCAAGTATCTGAGTCGATATTGAATGATTTGAAAGCTGGAAAGGCTATTGACGAAACCTTGAAGAAATACAATCTCAAATGGATGTCTACAGGACCGTTTCCCGTTGATTCCAGATACATTCCTGGTCTTGGAGCCTCGGATGATCTGAAGCGTTCAATAACCGAGCTAAATAATAATAACAGGCTGCTGGGCCGTACACTGATTATGGATGAAAAATCATACGTCGTGAGACTGAAATCGATATCTCTGCCCGATATGGGCAAATTCGACGAGAAAAAACGCAAAGAACTGCTGAATGAAACCAGAATGATGGATGCGTACGCCTTTTTTACAGGGATCACTTCCGCCATGAAAAAAAATTATGAGGATTCGGGTAAAATCTGGGAAAATCCCCAATACAGAGATATGGATTCCCAAAGAAAGAAACAACAGGCTGACTGATTTATGAGTCATAATGTCCTTATCATCACAAAACCGACAAAATTTGAGCTTTGCGGTGAGCAAACGATCAATTTTGTAATGAAAGGCTTTCTGTCCCAGGAATATCTTCAATCCCTTGAGTCGGCGCATAAGCAGCATTATCACCTGCTCAAAGTCCTTAAAGACACTCTTGAGTTTCACAGTATCCCATTCACACTGATCAGTCGGGATGACAACCCGCCTGACAACCAGAATTTTGATGCCGTCTTTACTGTTGGAGGTGACGGGACCCTTCTTTCCGCTGCAAGACGGATGGACGGCAAAATACCTCTCATAGGCATAAGATCTTCTGACATGAGCCTCGGCTATCTCTGTGCCGGAGGAGAAAGAGAGATCGAAACAATAATTCAGAGGCTTTTGCAGGGTCTTTTGGAAATAAAGACCTGCTCCAGGTTGAGAGCGGTGATTGTCAAAGCTGACACAGAACATGAATTTCTGTCTGAAAATGCTCTGAACGACATGCTTTTTGCAAACCATCATCCGGCAGCCACAAGCCGTTATCTTCTTTCCTTCAACGGTCGTCAGGAAACTCACAGGTCAAGTGGAATCTGGATTTCAACGGCTACCGGCAGTACAGGAGGAATCACAGCGGCTGGAGGCTCACAAATGGAGAGAACCAGCACCCATTTTCAATTTTTTGCAAGGGAGCTGGCTCTTTTAACGAATATTGAACACATGCTGATGAAGGGTCAGTTCGATCCGGATGTGGATCAGTTTTCAATAGTGAATCTCAGCGAAAGTTCCGTCTTGGCCCTTGACGGGACAAGACACACCTATCATCTTAAGATGGGTGACAAAATATCATTCATCCGGGGCGCAACAATTCCCGTAGCCCTCCCAATAAACATAAACCAGAAATAGATGATTGACCTTCTTGAATATGTCCATATCCGAGAAGCTTTCAGAGGTCATAGGGTATGAAAAGAA
>JADFZC010000639.1 GCA_015232735.1 Oligoflexales bacterium
CGGAAGGCTTGGATTTCAGAGCGGCGGCTGCACTGAAGTCATTGCCGGTCATGACGGGATGGTTTCCCGTTCCTTGGATATCAAGAAAAAAAGAAGGCTGTCAATCGATCAGATTATTGAAAAAGAGCATTCCGAGCTTGAGTGGTTGCAGAAGGGAAAAAAGGCGAAGCTGACCGAATCCGATCATCTTAAGATAAAAAATCTGAGTGAACGCTCTGTCAGGCTTCGAAAAATCAGTGATGATCTGAAACGGTTGATAGACTGTCTGCAGAGGACTGAAATAATCAATGAAGATGCGCAGGTTGAAGTAAAAGATCTCCTGTCTCCGAATATAAGGCTTTCGATCGCTGGAAAACAGGTCGGCGTGGAGCATGAGATAAAGGCTGTCTCGATAAGCATTCCCGCAGGGGGTAAAGGCGATTATCTCAAGCCGCTTAAGACAGCTGGTTAGGCGTTTTGGTGAAGGCTGCGAAAAGGTGCAACCATAAAAAAGGGCGGGTCAGATGGAGAGAGAACTGGCACAAAAAACAGCGGGCATTTTAATAGTTGATTCCCTGGCTTCCAGGAGTCAGGCGATACAGGAGACGCTTGCGGGTCTGGGATATGAAAAAATATCATCTGTCAAAACCGGCAAGGAAGCCTTGAGCGTCCTTGAAACTGATGAGGTCAATTGGATCATTGCAGGTTTTAACGGCAAGGAAGAGGTTAATTTGCTGCAGATTTTAAAGTTGATCACACAAAACCCGATCCTGTGTTCAACGAGGGTCAGTCTTTTTCTGGCCAAGGACGATTCTTACTGCCTCTCCCTTGCTTTTGAGCTGGGGCTTCTGTCTTTTCATGTTGATATCGAGGACAGTGAGAAGATCGCAGCGGAAATCAAAAAAATCCTTGAACTTTATGCAAACAATGGCTGGTGTTCAACCAAGGTTGCCGCCAGCTACCTGAGGGAATATCTGATCTCGCAGGGACAGTTCAAAACCCTGCTCCATTTTGAGAAGGACATGATGAAATTCAATCCTGGAGATGTTTCACAGCTTATTTCCCTTGCTGAGGCGCAGTTTCTGGGCGGCGATAATGACAGTGGCGAAATAACGTTGAATCAGGCGGTTTTCATCGATGCCTCTCTCAAGGCGGTGGCCGACCATATTCGCAACAAATACAGCCTCAACATGAACAGTGACAGTGAACTTCAAAATCAGATGGAACCGATCAGCCAGACGGAAATGCTGCCGAATCCCCTGGGATTAAAGACCTGTGTGATAGTGGATTCCGATACTTCGGTTCTTTATTCAATTGAAAATTTTCTGAAAGGTGCCGGCATTCCTTTCATCCATCAATTTGAGGATGGAGCGAAAGCGTGGGAATGGATAAAGGAAAATCCTGAACCGGATATTATCATCATTGAATGGAAAATTCCGGAGGTCACTGGCCCTATGCTGCTTCAAAGGATAAGGTCGATCGGTTATTTGAACGTACCGATTGTCATCATCAGTTCACTGCTGCATAAGGAAGATGTTTCGCTTCTGAAGGAGATGGGCGCGTCAGATGTCATTACAAAACCATTCGACCAGCAGATTTTTTTCTCGTCCATCATATGGACATTGCAGCAGGAAAACAACCCGACGGAACTGCGGGCCCTGGTGGGGCAGATTCATGCAAGTCTCGAGCAGAAAAATTTTGCCGAAGCCAGTCGCCTGAAGCTTAAACTGTTATGGCATGAGGAAATCACCGATGCCGTCGTTTTGTGGACAGATGCGGAGTTCGCCTATTATGAGGGCGAATATGAGAAATGCCGCGACCTTGCCCTGAAAGCAATCGATGCGGCGCCGAACATATTGCCGATTCACAATCTGCTCGGCAAATGCTGCTTGAAATTGCATCAATTCGATCTGGCCCTTCAGGCATTCGAACATTCGCTTAAATTTTCACCTGAAAATCTGCAAAGATTATGTGATCTGGCGGAGGTGCATCAGCAGAAAGGCGACAAGGAGAAGGCCGATGAGACTCTGAAAAAAGCTGTGACGATCGATCCCGATAATCCCCATGTAATTGAAAAACAGATTGAATATTCGATTGTGGACGGCAATACCGACCTGGCCAGGGAACTTTTCAAGAAGATAGATTCGATAGGCCGGCTACTCGGATATATGAACAATCGCGCTGTTGCCCTGGCGCTTGCCCAAAAGTTTGACGAGGGTATTGAGCTTTACCGTAAGACAATCACATCCATTCCTGAAGACAAAATCGCCATGCGCGAGATGGTTCAATACAATCTGGGATTGGCATATGCGCGCTGCAACAACCTGGAAGAGGCAAAGAAAGCCCTTGCAGAGTTTTCCAATTGCAATAATCCCGCCTTGCAGAAAAAGATAGCATCGCTTCGCAGCAGAATTGAAACGGCTATAAAATCAGGCGAAACGCTCGAACTTAAGACTGCATCAAAAACGTCCCCGTCATCGACAGCCATGGACAGAGACGGAGGAACAGCAGCTGATGAAAATGCAAGGGTCTTTGAAATCAAGGCCTCAATGTTGCTTGGCCAGGGGGATTTGTGCTGTCATAAACTGTACTTAAATCCGGCAATGATCAACGAACTGTCATTAAACCTGATCAAATCGGTGCCCCACT
>JADFZC010000050.1 GCA_015232735.1 Oligoflexales bacterium
GATGGAACATTTTGGGAATATGATCTTTCTCCATTGAGAAAGGTAAACTTGAGTACTTATTTTCTCAATTAAGGGGAAACAGGCTATTGTCGAGAAGTTTTGAGTCTTTCTTTTTTATTAAGATCTCATATTTTAAGCAGTTCTAATCAAAAACTAGATTGGAGGAGTTCAATTCCATGAGGGTGTTAGTTGTAGAAGATGATATTGCGATGTCAAATTTGCTTGTAAGGGCTTTGCGTGAGGAGTCCTATGCTGTAGACCTTGCAGCAGATGGCCAGGAAGCAGAGTGGCTAGCGTTCGAAAATCCTTACGACCTTATATTACTAGATTTAATGTTGCCAATAAAGGATGGGATGAGTGTTTTGAGAAATATCAGAAAGGCAGGCATTTCAACGCCGGTTTTAATTTTAACTGCAAGGGATTCAACGGAGGATATTGTTAGAGGTTTGGATGAAGGAGGGGATGACTACATTACAAAACCGTTCAAGCTGGAAGAGTTACTTGCCAGAGTGAGATCCCTTTTAAGAAGAGTTGGTACAGAAGCCTCTGTTGTTATAGAGACGGGCCCTTTTATCATCGATCCTGCGAAGAAACAGGTGACTAAAGATGGTATTTTATTAGATCTAACAACCAAAGAGTATGCACTTATGGAATATTTTGCCAGGAATGAGGGTATTGTTTTAAGCAGAACACAGCTTTCAGAGCATGTTTGGGATATGAATTTTGAACCTACTTCAAATGTTGTTGATGTTTATGTTGGATATTTGAGGAACAAAATCGGTAAATCAGTAGGTTCTATGTACATTAAAACAATGCGCGGCCATGGTTACATGTTTGATACTTCATTTTCAGAAAAAGAAGTTCAATAGTACAAGGATCACATCAATGCTTTTTGATAATGTACCGATTAGAATCAGACTGTCTTTTGGATATGCAGTATGGATGGGGATAATTTTTATCACCTTGAGGATAAGTATCCTGAGCATGGTTGAAGATAATGTGTTCAGGTCAATTGATGAAAGTCTTACGGCTACTGCAAAAATAATTGAGGAAGCGCATATCTACCAGCAGAAAAGTGATATTATCAAAGAAAAGGTTTCTTGGGAATCTGTGCTGGAAAACTTGTACCTTAAAAGGCAGCTTTCTGAAAAATATAATGCTCAGATGATAGATATTTCGGATAAAATTAGGGCTAGAACGGAGGATATTAAAAGTTCTTTTCCGGTTACTTCCGATGCAATAGCAAGAGCAAAACACGGGTTGTCCACATTTGAGACTTTTAGGCAGGAAACTGATGACCCGGTAAGACAATTAACTTTTCCAATATTGCACAGCAGCAGATTTGCAGGAGAACTCATTCAAGTCAGTCTTTCTCTTAAAAGTGCCTTGAACGAATTAAATAATATAAAAAAAAAATTGTCTATATCATTGTCATTGGGTTTTTTTATTTCGGTTATATTCGGGTATTTTTTTGCTGGATGGGCAATAAAGCCAGTGGGTCGTATTACTCAGGCAGCAGCGCGCCTTGGGCCAAATGATCTGCATCTGAGATTGAAACTTCCGGCAGCTAATGATGAATTGAGGGACCTTGTAAAAACTTTCAATGAAATGTTGAGTCGTATTGAGGACAGTTTTCAGAGACTTCATCGTTTTCCTGGAGATGTTTCACATGAACTTAGGACGCCTCTTGCTGTTATGAAAGGAGAAGCCGAACTCGCACTAAGACGCAAAAGATCGGAGGAGGAATATAGGAAATCTTTGGAAATAATAGTTAAAGAAGCAGAAAATATGGTTGCCATTGTAGAGGACCTGTTGCTGCTTGCCAGAGCTAAAGGGAGGGCATTTGAGCTTAAATTGGAAAAAGTTGATCTTTCATCCTTCTTAATTGAGCTTGAATCTTCAGTAAAGCCTATCTTCGAGGAAAAGAGATTGATGCTTGTGACAAAAAATTCTGTGAAAAGTCAGATCTTGTTGTCGCGAGGTTTTTTTCTTCTTGTTATGAAGAATTTATTGTTGAATGCATGCAAATATTCCGCAACAGAGTCCAAGGTGGAACTTGAGATAGTGGCTGGTGCGGGTGGTACTGAGTTTCTTGTAAGGGATTTTGGAGAAGGTATACCGAAGGAGTATCAAAAATATATTTTTGATACTTTTTACAGGGTGGATTCTGCCAGAAACAGGTCTAAAGGAGGGGTGGGAATCGGTTTGAGTCTGGCATATGCTCTAGTGAAAATGCATCGAGGAGATCTTACTGTGAAATCAGATACAGGAAAGGGTGCTGAATTTAAGATTTTTATCCCGCATTCCCCTGCTTTGCAGAGGAATGAAAGCGATTCTAAGTATGAATATTATGTTTAGTTCAATGAAGCAAGTGAATTTCCCTTGTATGTCGTTTTTTTATCCATGATCGAATTTTTTCCAGAATATCATCAGTCCAGGAATCATCTATTCTTAGATCCAGAAAAGTTGAAAACATACAATCAAGTACTTGCAGAAATATTTCAGTCTGTGAGATTCTGGAATCAATTTTTGAGATGTCCGTGTCTTCGTTTGACAAATCTTCTGGGAAAGGCGGCAGCTTTAAAGATTTAGGAGAGAGATCCTTACATGACAGAATTGCTGTATATTCACCTATTGTATCTATATTAACGCCAAGTTTTACTTCTTTTATTGATTTTCCAGATTTTAACGCAGCCGTTGCTTCCAGGGAACGGCTTGCATTATTTCCCTTTATTAAGTGCGTTAGCGATGAATTGTTGGATAGTGACTCCAGTACGATTCTGTCGTCTATCCAAAAACTGACGGAAAGAGTCTTTTTAGGATTTGTTACAATAATCGGAGTGGGTTCAGTATTTGTTTCCATTTGGAACCATAGCCAAGCCAAAAATTCTCTTCCCAGAAAGGTTTTGGCTTGAGAAATATCAGTAAGTTTTTTGTAAAAATCTTCATGTTCCAAACGTTCCATTGTCCTAGTGCATCCAAAATAAAAGGTTATTGTTAACTTGCTACTTTATTATTGCCGGAGCATAAAACGCTAGCTGGACCCCGGCCGAAAAGGTCTGACATAAGCGTTAATCGTCTTCAGGGGATCCTCATTTACCAGTATGTAAACGAAGGTCGCCCTCCTGCTGGCGCCTTGATTCAGACCTTTTCGGATATAGTCGCCTGTGTCCTGGATGTTCAGGCGACTATGGGAATATTAATTGTTGTGAATCAGAAATGCGAGAACAATTCATAAAAAAGAGCAATATTATTGTTTTTATTTATAGCAAGTATTAATATCATTATATAGTGCAATTATAGATTTGATATAAATATAAGGTAATTTTTTGGGTATATGAAAGAAAAGAAACCATCTAAAAGAATTCATACAAAATTTGAACTTGAGGATAATGCAGAGGAATTACTTCTTTCCCATTTGGAAAATGAGAATATAAAACCAAAGGATGAAATTGAGTCTGTCAAAAAGAGTTTAAAAGGTAATCGAGCCGAAGTGGTGCATATTGAAATTGATTTGCATGGACAGACTCTTGATGAAGCAAAAAGGAAGGTAGACAGGCTGTTTCAAAAACTGCTGGAAAAGAAGGGAACACTTTTTGAGATTTTGATCATAACGGGAAAAGGTCGTCATAGTTCCACTGAAGGCGGTGTACTGCCTGGTCACATTTACAACCATACGTTGAGGAAATACAAAGACTATGTTGTTTGCATTGATGAATCACCCGAACAGTTAAAAATTGACGGTTTGCCGATAAGAGGTCATTTCAAGGTTCGAATAAAAGCGTGAAATCTATTTTTATAAATAACTCAGCAAATATTCCGTCAAAACATGGTTAGAAGAGAGGGATCAAATTGGAAGATGATAATGGAAACGGTCGGTTGATAGACTTGGATAAAGAAGACGACGATGAATCAGCTATTTTGCCATTAAATATTCCGGATAAATTAGGGATAAAACCAGGAATTTTTTTGGACAGGGGAGAGAAGGACAATCAGCATAATTTGTTTCAAGAGATGAAAATATCTCCTCAGGAAATAAAAAAACAGGATGAGGTTAAGGCGGCTCAAGTTCAAGAGACCGAATATCTTTCTCCGAGATATAGGAAGAGGAAGATTGTTTTCCGAATTAAGGATGTAATTTGGATTCTCGGCTTTATCGTTGTTTTAGTAATAGGTTTTGAATTTGTTAAGGGGGAGGATCCCTTTTTTATTACGGTCAGGGAGAGGATTGGAACTTATTATCATAGGTTGTCGGGCAAGCTCTCGTTTTGGCGTAAGAAAGAAGATGTTAATCGGCAAGTCAAAAAACATACTGCTGTGAATGGAAGTGGTGACAAAACTATGGCGAAGGCGGAAACGTCCGAAGTGGGATCTAGTTGCGATAAAGTCATTCCGGAGATGGAAAGTAATAAAAGGAAGGGGATCAAGGATCTGGTTTTGGTGAACAGAGCTGTTCATTGTTATCTGGTGGTTCAAGATTTAAAAAACGCTGACAGTTTATCATCTTCATATTTTGTCTATATGAACAAGGATAGGAAAAATTGGGATGAGGAGGATATATATAGCATAATTTTGCGTCAAAAAATTGATGTTGGTTTATGGCGAGAGAAAAAGGCCCGAACGGAAAGTTATGCCGCATGTGATAGATGGCAGAAAACAATTGAATGTGTAGGAAGATTATATTTGACAGGGCTGTTGGGTATTTCTGTTGGGGGAGAGGAGGGATTCAATATTCTTAAGGAAGGTATTGGTTCATCCTCAAAAAAATTAAGAGCACTTATTTGGCTAAGTGGTGCCAGAATAGCGTCAAAGGAAGGGGATTTTGATGCAGCCGCTTTAAGATTCTCGAATACAATGGAATTATTGAAGGAGGAAAGGAATGGGCCATTATACTTTGAAGTGCTTAGATCTCAGATGATAAATGCATATAGGAAAAATGATCCTGGACTCGGTAGTTTAGTTTTAAATAAAATAAGAGAGCAAAAATTTGGAGGGCAGGAAATTAGTTTAAGGCAAATGTTCCTTTTGAAGGCTTTGCTGACATCATCCCCGACAGCCACATTTCAAAATTTTTTTTCAAATGAAAAGACAAGAAACAAACAGGAAACTAATCCCGAATTTTTTGAAATAATTAGTTTTGAATCAAACCGCCTCGGTTTGGGAGAACAGTATCTTGCATATTTGAAAAATGTTAGGGCACAGCTTAGGTCAAACGATAATTATGTCTCAGAAATTAAAAATAAACTCGATCAGTGGGAAATACGAAGTTATTTGTCGCTTGGTCAATTTGGCATTATGAACGTGAAACTCTCAGAATACGCGGGGAATTATGGAAATGATATATTTGTAATTCATTTCAGAGGCATAAATTTATTTAAAACCTCAGTGGACAAAAAATATAGGCTTGAGGCTCTAAAGGAGTTTGAAAAAGCGACGATTCTTAGCCTGAACTGGCAAAGTCTATTTGCTCAAGCGACAGTGGCAAGTATGCTAAATGACAAAATAAAATTTCGTAAGGCATATCAGACGTTGATGAAATTCAAATTAAAATCCTTGCTGGAAAGATGGAAGGGTTTTCTTGAAATAGAATCGCTTTTATTGGATAAAAAACGTGATGAGGCGCTTGTCAAGCTGGAAAAAATAATGAAAAAATATCCGTATTCAGCCTACGGAAAGGAAATGAGGTTTAGAATTATGCAGTTGAAGAATATGAAATACACATCGAAACCTCTGAATAAAACTGATAGATATGCAAATGTTTCGAGGGAGCATGATGTTTGGGAGGAGAAGGCAAACCCGTTTGGCCCTTTTGCTCTCTTGTATTAAGGGATAAATTGATGAAGACATATGAACTTAAGATTGATTTTAATAAAGAGAAAAACAGCAATATTTTTCTACTGAAAGATGAAGTTAAGACCTTGCTCAATGATTTGGGAGAAACGACCTTTGTTGAGGGGGTTGTCGATGATATATATATTGACTTCGATTACAAAAGACCCGATAGGGATTTTTATGAGGAGTTGGGTGGAAACGGATCTCCTATCCTGCTGTATAGTTATGATCCTTTTCATCTGAAAACCATCAGGAGTAATATTGAGAAGGTTTTTTTCGGAAGAGTTGAGTGTTATGAAAGTTCAATGGATACCTTGGAGTGGCAAGAGGGATGGAAAAAAAATTTTTTACCAATTGAGACTGATATTTTCTGCATTGTGCCACCATGGATATATAAAAATGCCAGACCATCAGATAAAATCGTCCTGGAAATTGATCCAGGAATGGCTTTTGGAACAGGACAACATGCCACAACGCAGATTTGTCTTAAGGCGATTGAAAAAATTGACCAGGAGTACTTTGCTTTTCGCAGAAGGAAAAAAAGTGAATTATCATTTTTGGATATTGGTACTGGAAGTGGAATACTTGCAATTGCATTAGCAAAGCTGGGTTATGAAAATATTATTGGAACCGACATTGATGAAGATTCAATTTCATCTGCAAAGAAGAATGCTGATGCTAATGGTGTTTCGGTTTTTCTTGAAAAAGGAACTTTTCCAAAGAAGGTATTACACAGTAATCATGGATTATTTGATTTTATAATTGCCAATATTCTGCCTATAGTTTTAAGGGAAATAATACCGGGAATATCCGAAAATATTAGGGCGGGAGGCGAAGTTGTTCTTTCAGGTATTCTGGAGGCGGAGGAGAGGAGTATAATAGACCTATGCAGAGAGTACAGGCTGACGTTTATCTCTAGAGACGTTTTGAATGAATGGGTTTGTTTGAGGTTACAGAAAGTATAATGGGAGTTCATATATATAGATTTTTTGGCAATAAAAAAGACGATCATACTTGGGAGATTGCAGGCAATGAAATAAATCACGCTAATAATGTGCTAAGAATTGAACCTGGAGAGATAATTGAAGTCTGTGATGGACAGGGATCATGGGCAGTTGGATCTGTTGATAATGTTTCTCAGAAAGAAGTCATCGTCAGAGTCACAAAAAATAATTTTGAAGCTAGGATAGCGAACCCAATAAGACTTTATATTGGTGTGCTTAGATCTGCAAGCATAGATGATTTATTGCCTGGCTTGGTTGAAGCAGGGATTGATGAAATTTTTGTGTTTTTTCAGGAGGGAACCAATAGAGGCATCGTCAGTAATAAGATATTGGATAGATGGGAAAGAATTATAAAAAATTCTGTAAAACAATGCAAAAGGGCTTGGATGCCATCAATATCGGCATTCGAAAACATAGAAAAGTCTTTAGAAAAAACTCGCGTGGAAAATACTAGCTGTTATTGCCTTTGTCAGGATGGAGCAAGGAGTATTCTCGATCTTTCTTTGGACAGTAGGCCGATTTCGATGGTGGTTGGAAGTGAGAAGGGGCTTGATGCTTTTGAGTTAGAGCTTTTAAGAAAATATAAATTCAATATGATAACTATAGGGGCCGTCACTATGAAAGCTACAACTTCCGCTCTTGTAGCAACTGCAGTGATGAATATGAAGAGAATGAAACGAACCGGAGAACTATCCTCCCAATAACCTATTTTTTTCTGATATTTTAATTATTGGATGGGGTGTAAAATATCTCTTGGGGTTTATGCTGAGGAGATGAAAATGGAGGAACAATAGATAATATGGGGACAGGAAGAAGGAGAGGTTTCAAATCGTGGTTTGTAGAACCATATCGACAGATAAAACTTGGTCTAATGTTTTTTGTTTTGAATATGGCTTTTTCGATTCTTCTAGTATTGGTGCTAGGCTATTACTTATACGATGTATATAAAGCGCTGACAGTCTATTTTAGCCTTTCTGATACCCAAGGAAGCCAGATCCTTGATAAACTTAGCGTGCCGATGTTCATCATTTTTGGGATGATGCTGGTTTTTGTTGTTTTAACGGTACTGGTTTCAGTGAAGTATACTCATGAGATATATGGTCCACTTGTTTCCATAAATCGTTTTCTAGATACGCTTCTTGATTCGGGAAAGGCAGAGCCACTGTTTTTAAGAGAGTCAGATCAGTTAAAAGATCTGGCTTTAAGACTAAACTGTCTTTCAAAAAGGTTAGATGGAAAAACTCCGATTTCAGCGATGGAGGTGGAATTATTCCTTTCCAATTTAATTGAAAATCTTAAGGCCGATCCGGAATATGTCAAAAAAATGAGCGGTTCAGTGTTTGAGAAAATTAGAGAACTTATTACAATGATTAAAAAGAGTTAACTTATAATGACCTTGTGTTGGAGTTATTTCTAAAGACATTTGAGGGAATTATTCTTCTCCCATATGCCGGAAAGCACAACGTTCGGTAAACCCGGCCCTGAAGGACCGGGTGTCGAATCAGGAGAGGCTTTAAACCTCTCCTGATTTTAGTTAGCTTGAAGGGCCTCGCTCTGAAGGATGAAGTTTCCTTAAACTTGATGAATCAAAGCAAATATTTTCCACAATTCGAGTTTGGGTACTGGAAGTATTCTAAATCTTTTAAGAAACACATAATTTATATTGACAAAAAAATGGCTTGGGCATATAAACCAACTCATCAAAAATTGCCGCGGGGTGGAGAAGTCTGGTATCTCGTCGGGCTCATAACCCGAAGGTCGTAGGTTCAAATCCTACCCCCGCTATTTAACTAAGTACTTGATATCGCAAAGGAAATAGACGAACAAAAAAATCTATTTCTGGCATTAAAAGGTCTTTCCTCTGGTATCAAGATTCCAAAGCCAATAAATAGCGGAAAAAATAGGCCGATAGGGTGCATGGTTTTTTTTTAAGGAATACTCATCTGGCCTGAGATAATGTAGCCGTTGACCAGTTATTTATGCTCGAATCAAAAATATCGACAATGATAGCACAAAAAATGGAAGTTCATTTTCAAAGGAGAATTAGACCTTAACAGAGGAAATGATATTACATGCTCCGAAAGTTGGGAACAGTTTAGCAAGAGTTTCTGATTTGAAATTTCCGTTTGGGCTTAATGTGACATAATCAGAAGTCATGAATTGTGCTTTAAATCCATTTTTTTCAATAAAATCCTTGAGTGATTTTTGTGTGAAAAAACGAATTGTACCGGAGTTATCACCATCCAAGTCCGATTCTAGGAAAGCTCCGATTCCAAATAGATACAATAGACGTCTGGGTAATGAGAGCACATTAGCTGTAGTTACGATGAAAGTTCCTCCTGGCTTTAATACTCTGTGGATTTCTTTTACGACCCTAGTCGTATCATAAATACAAACCAGAGTATCTGCGGAGACGACAGCCTCAAAATAATTATCCTCGAAAGGAAATTGTTCAGTTTCAATGTTCAATGCATAGGTTTTAACCTGGTTATGTTTTGCCTTTTCAAGCACCTTCATCGAAATATCAATCCCATGGACTTCATAACCCTGAGGGATTAAAAGTTTACCCAACTTTCCTTCATTACATCCGACATCGCAAATTTTGGCACCTTTTGGAGCAGTTTTGGCAATTAGGTCTGAGACAATCTTAAGCCTTTTGGCGATGTCTTCTGATTCATCAGATTGATATCTATTTTTTAAAAAATGTTCGGCAGTAGATAAATTAATTTTGTTATCAGTCGAGTTCATAAATCAATCCTGAGATACTTCAGCATAGGCAATTATTAAAATGTAGAGAGTATTTACCTTGATGAAAAAGAAAAGTACATGGAAGAATAATTCAAAAGTCAGTAGCCTAAAAATTAACAGAAAAATAAGTACATAAAATTGATATGGTTAATTTATTTTAAAAATAGTCGGTGATTGCGTTTTGTTTGGATAGGTGCTAGAGGGATTTTTATAGCTTATAAGAGCCTCTTATCATCAAATTCATAGCGATTTTATTTATTTAATGAAATCTAAGTTTGTTTTGTCCATTTAAATGGAAAGAGAAGTTTAAATTAAAAAATTAGTATAAGTTTGTATTAAAAAAACATCGAGCCCCGTACCAATCGCTTACGCCAATTTGGGTCCGTATTCCGGAAGCAGGGTTTACACGCCAAAGTGAACCACCTTGTATTGCATATAGGTCACTTCCATATGTTGTGAGTGCCACATATGAACCAGTCCACTCCCATCCAGATTTTACTAGCTCATATTTACCAGTGCTTGGGTAAATTCTCCAAAATTGTTTATCTTGAATTGAATATAGTTTATCCCCAAGTTGAGTCAGGCCAATAGTTCCCCAGCTTCCAAACCATGCCCCAAGTTCTCCAACTGGGAAATAATTCCCACTGCTAGGGTCAATTGACCATAATTTTGAATCTTGGATGCCAAATAATCTTCCATCAAAGGGGGTTAAAGCCGCAGTACCTTCCCATCCATTACTTAACTCAGAGTAGCTTCCGTTGGAGGGATCAATTTTCCAGAGTTTTCCATCCTGTGCTGCATATAGGTTATATCCGACTGTTGTCATTACTTTTGTTCCTGCCCAATCCTCACCGCCAAGAGCTTGAGCAGTTCCAGTATTGGCATCGTATGTCCATAACTTTTTATTTTGTGTTATGTAGATTTTACCCCTAAAGGAAGTACAGGCAACGTCCCCACTCCATCCACTTTTTAAGCGAAGAGAAGTGCCATCATAAATATTCACGGCATAGAGCGTATCATTTTTAACAATATGAAGATAATTATAAGGGTAGCCGGAAGGGAGAACATCCGATGTATCTTGTGGAAGTTCAGTTAGCTTTGGTAAATCAATGGGAGGTATTGATGCTTTTACGCTATAATTTCTCAGGATTTGCCCACTACTTGTCTTTGCGTCACCATTAACAGCGATATCAAAGCCACCCGAGTAGCTCGAATTAGTATTTATTAAGTAAAATTTACTTCCATTAACAATATACTCATTTGAATTTGTTCCTATTGAAACCCAATTAGGTTTTTCAAAACTTAAATAAACGGGAAAATTTACTTGTGGCCTATATGATACTTTTAAATAAGCTTGACCGGATTGGTCTCGATATCCATAAGCAAAAACACCATCGGCCCTGTCTTCCATGCATTTATTCCATGCAGCGATGCTACCGCTGTCACGGACTCTAGAGCGTAGGACATCATTCATTGTGTATTTTCGCGAAGTATCAATCTGGTTAGAAACTTGCTGCTTCCAACGGCTTAGCTTTGTGTCGAATTCTTGCCTTGTGACGTTTTGAGCGGAAGATGCATCTGGTTTAATGCTAAGGAATTTAAATCCTACTGAACCTCCTACATGACCACTTGTTAGGGAATTCCTGTAATTTATAAATTCGCTCCAAGCTTCATCTTCGGACATGCTATATATGGCATATTTAAAAATTTCTTCACTTGATGAAGCGCTGGATTGGTAAAGTTCATTGTATGCATCGTTTAATACGCTACTACAGCTTGAATCTGAATCTGATTTAACTTCTGAATTAACTACACCATTTTTTGTACATCCAATAATTGCTGAAATTCCAAGGATGGCAGCAACAAAACTCGCCCTGTTCAATTTCATAATTGCACCTCAAAAAGAATTAAAGGGAATCTAGAGGAAAACCATTTCCCAATACTGTGCTGCTTTAGCAATTTATATGCCGATTTTAAAAATATGATTTTTTATAAGGAATATTAATCAATTAAATAAGTGTAATTTATCGAATAGATTGTGAAAAATATTT
>JADFZC010000640.1 GCA_015232735.1 Oligoflexales bacterium
CAGGTTTTCAGCCCTTTCGATTCTGTGCCTGGCTTTTGTCGTCCTTGCCTGCGCTCCCCTTGAAAGCCACTCATCCTCCCTTCTTACTTTTGTGGTCAGGGATGTAAGCTGTTTTTCCTGGGCATTCATAAATTCCGAGCGTTTTTCCATGAATCTGTCGTAATTGCCGTTGAAAACCTGTATTCCGTCGGGATATATCCTGTGTATTTCACCTATCTTTCGTGCTGTCCTGTTTAAAAAATATCTGTCGTGGGTCACAAGCACCCAGGCGAAGGACGCCTGGCTTAAAATTTCTTCAAGCCATATGAGCCCCTCAAGATCAAGGTGGTTGGTTGGCTCGTCGAGCAGCATCAGATCCGGATTTTGGATTATGGCGGACAGTATCGATAGCCTCTTTTTCCATCCCCCCGAAAGGGTGGACACGTCCTTGAAAGGCTGATCGAGTCCGGCTTTTCCGGCGAGGACGTCAGCTTGTGAATCAGCCTCGTCTTCAGAAAGGCCCCCCTCTTTTGCCGATTTTTTCAGGGTGTCATGGACAGTGGTTTCTTTGAACTCGGAAACCTGGGATACAAACGCGATCTTCAGATTTTTTTTCCTTGAAATGATTCCGCTGTCCACATCCTCTTTTCCTGAAAGGATTTTCAGCAGCGTCGATTTCCCAGAGCCGTTTGGACCCACGATTCCTACGCGGTCCCCTTCAAATATTCCCATACTGAGGGATTCGAAAAGGGACTTTGGACCATATGATTTTGATATTTTCTGGCAGCTTAAAAGTATGGTCATGACATGTGAACGCTAACTGTTATCGGTGACTCTTTTCAACTTCATTCTTTTTTCATATCTCGAAACCGCAAGATCGATCAACCTCGAGACAAGCGCCTTTCCTGTGTAGCCCGCATGTTTCCACAGCTGGGGATATTGGGAGATGCTTGTAAAGCCCGGGATGGTGTTGGCCTCGTTGAAATAGTATTCAAAGGTGTCCTTTGTAAGGAACATGTCTATGCGGGCCATTCCGTACAACTGGAGTATCTTGAATATTCTTTTTGAAAGTTCCTGTCCCTCCTCCAGTTTTCCCTTGGGGAGAACCGCAGGTACAATAACCTGTGATTTGCTGTCCGGAGAGTATTTTTCCTCGTAACTGTAGAAGGCGTCTTCAGGGATTATCTCACCGGCTTCGGAAATTTCCGGATCATATTCCCCGAGGGCGGCAAATTCTATCTCCCTTATGGTCATGGCCTTTTCCACGAGGACCTTCTCGTCCACTTCAAAGGCAAGTTTTACAGCTTCTATGAGGCCGGTCTCATTGCGCGCCCGGCTTATCCCCACGGAGCTTCCAAGGCTGGCCGGTTTCACAAAGACGGGATATGAGAGATTTTTTTGAATTTCATCGAGGTATTGTGCCTGGTTTTCCAACCATTCGTATTCCCTGAAGTGGATATAGGGAACCACCTTTATTCCGGCTTCGGCGACAAGCTTTTTGGCGACGAGCTTGTCCATGCCGATGGCCGACGCGAGAGTATCGGCCCCCACATAGGCGATATTGGACAAATCGAGCAGCCCCTGAAGACAGCCGTCCTCTCCTGTGGTTCCGTGAATTATTGGGAATACGACAATATTGTCCAAGGGCAAGGCACCCTCATTTTTAATCATTGGGAAGAGATGCGCTGAAAGCCAGTCCTGCCTGTCGGCATTTGTCATATCCTTGAATATCGGAACCGATTCAGTCGCGGCGGATCTTATTTTTTCCAGATCCTGGGGCCAGAATGAACCATCCTTGTCTATTCCCACTGGCACAATGTCATACAGTCTTTCATCCAGATTATTTATGATGAATGCCGCGCTGCGAAGCGAAACCTCGTGTTCAGTCGAACGACCGCCGTAAAGGACAATCACCTTGATTCTGCGTTTCATATAGTTAGTAGTTCCTTGTGGTGATGAAGATATTCAACAGATGTCAATTTACCTATTTTATTATAACTGTTTTTGACAAAAGATGACATCTAAACAATAAGGAATGTTTGACTGGACAATTAATTCTCTTTTATTTTGAGCTCAAACTCCGGCGACTGCATAAGGCCCGCTTCGCTTATAGTGTTTTTCCAGTGGATTAATATGGTGATCTCAAGTCCTTTTCCATCCGTCACTTGGAAGTCGGACTTTTTTTTAAGATTGGGATCTGCAAGTGTGGCTGTCAAGGTTTCGCTTTTTTGACTTGCGCCCGGTACGGCGCCGTCGAACGTAAGAGTGAACCACGAAAAGGAAGTTTTATTTATATCCGCAATATCCTTTTCAAAAATCAGTTGCGGACGGTTGACTATCCGTTTGACCTCCGCATTTTCTCCACTATAGACATTGTAATTGGTGGTTTCGTCGCTGCCAAGAAAGTTGATTGCCCTTAATGTATATTCCTGCCATATCGGATCTATCGTACCTTCAGCGGAGGCTGGAGATGTGGCAATTCCATACATTGTGACTTTCAGATTCTGAGCAAGGCTGAGCGTGAGATCGCTGCAGCCTGAAATGAACAGAAGGACAAGTACGCAGAAAGAGAATATTTTAAAATTTTTCCATTTTGACAAATTTTTTTCCCTCCGGTTTTTAGCTTAATTCCGCTCTTTTTAGATTCT
>JADFZC010000641.1 GCA_015232735.1 Oligoflexales bacterium
TGGTTAGCTTGAACTACCTCGCCCTGAAGGACGAGGTTTCCTTAAACTTGATGAAGACTTTTTGGAAAAATAAGTCTGACAAATCAGGTAAGTATGACTTATTTTCCGCAGATGTCGCAAAAAAAAATCCGATGTGCCGATAACCATGCATGTTTTTTAAATAAGTTATGCCTGGTTACATGAGTTCGTAAAAATGAGTGAAAGTATCCTAAAATTTCAACATGGTATAGTGAATGGTCACTTCGCCGAACGACGATATGAAGGCGCCGCCTGTTTTTATGAAAAAGAGGTGATCGAGCGGAAATTGGCTGGTTTCAAAAACGTGAACCATCCGGCAATGATGCGGGTCGATGAGATAATTTTTAATACCGGCGTGCTTACTGTAAGAATTGCCCTTCCCTATCATCTTGATTTGAAGACCGCTCAAGGAAAAGGGACGATTCGCAAAAACAGCGGCGATCCATATTCATCCGGCAGGCTGGCACTTGAAATTGGCATTCAGCTTGCGGATCTTATGAGAAACTGTCATAAACTGAAAATTTTCCACGGACACATTAAGCCTGCCGACATCTATTTCAATGATCCTGATTTAAAAACCATTACTCTGGCCGGATTTGAAATTTCATCGATTTTCAAAACTGAGATTGACAGCCGTCTTTCAGATCTTCCTTACATGCCTCCGGAATGTTTGGGATATCTCAATAAAGAAAACCGGGTTGCAATCGATCTATACGCCATAGGCGCCATCATGCACGAACTTGCATTCGGCACCCCTCCTTTCAGAGGAGAAGGCAAGGAGAAGCTGTGTCTGAACATTCTCAATATGCTGCCGGAGGCTACAGGCGAAAAAGCCCGGGAATTGATGCCTTTTTACATGATTATCGAAAAGCTGCTCAGAAAGAATCCCAATGACCGATATGGTCTTTCGGAGGGACTTTACCGTGATCTGACGATCTGCAAAAACTCCCTCGTGTCAAAAGGCAGAATCGACGCTTTTGCCCTTGGAAAATATGACATCCGAAGAGAACTCAATTATGACATCGAGACAGTGGGAAGAAAGAATATTTTTCAAAAGCTTGAAAAAGGACTCGATCTGGCAAGCTCCGGCCAGGGATCGCTTGTTGCCCTCGGAGCGCGTTCAGGGATAGGAAAGACCCGTCTTGCCCAGGATCTTTTGAGCTGCGCTGTGGATAAAAATTTCCACACATACAGAGCCAAATTCACACAGTATGAACGAAATATTCCGCTTGAGGCTTTTAATAAAATACTTTTATCTTTTGAGGAAAGGTTATTAAAGGCAAGCCAGACGGAATATGTGAACTGGCAAAAGAGGCTGCAGGAAGTACTGGGCGCAAACGGTTCTCTCCTTTCCCAGCGGTTTCCGTATCTTAAAAGGCACTTTCCGGAATTTCCGAAATTGCCCCGTCTATCCCATGATGTTGAAGTCAAGCTTTTGTATGAAACCATTGCAAAATTCATTTCGCTGCTGACAATCGATCTTAAAAAAACATTCATTTTTCTTGACGATCTTCAATGGTCTGACGAGTCCAGCATGAGATTGCTTATGGAGTTGGCCGTATTGTCAGGAAATTCCGGTATGGGAAACACGATGATCCTCTGCACCTACCGTTCTGAGGAGGTTGAAAAGGACCATCTTTTTAACATCCTTGTTTTACAGAATCTGGATGCCAGAAGCAACGTACTGCTTGAACCCCTCTGTAGAGAGGAGTCAGATCATCTCGTTGAACTTCTTCTTGATGAGAAGAGCGGGGAGATAGAAAAAATCAAGAATATCACCTTTGCCTTGACGCAGGGAAATCCATTTCACATATACACCTATTTGAACTCTATCATAGAAAACGGGCTCTTCAGTATAGATCAGAACGGCGATTACTTTTTCAATCTCGATGAATCTGAACATCAGAAGGTTGACAAGAAAATTTCAGATCTCATGAAAGACAGGATTGCTCACCTTTCGCCCGATCCTTTTCACTTGATAGTGACGATCTCAGTGGCTGGCAGTTCAATTCCAATTGAAAGCGCAAAGGAACTTCTGAGCGGCGTAGGGGGAAGCTGGAACAAAGAATCAATCGGAAATTATGGGGAACACAATATAGAGAGAATTCTGAGCGAACTTGTGCAAAAAAACCTCCTTGTCGTTCAAAATAATTCCGAGATCCATTTTGTCCACGACAGGGTGCGTGATGCCGCCTGGAGTTTCTGCGGCGAAACGGCAAGAAAGAATCTTCATCGCGATTATGCTTGCCACCTTGTTGAGAATTCCGGGAAAATTGATGACCTTGAGGCCAAAGTCATTTTCGAAATTGCTTTTCATATACAGAATTGCTCGCCCATCCCGGATCTGTCCATCCCGCGGCGTGTTCTTTCCGCGGCGGGGAAAAGGGCCTCCTCCCTGTTTGCCTACCAAAAGGCAAAGACTTATCTAGGCGATGCCAAAAACTATTTTCCATGTGAACTCCCTGAAATAAAGGCGGCCGGCCTCTTTGAAAGCTGGCTTGAAATAGAAGAACTTCTGGCTGATGCAATGGCGATGTCCTATGAGTGGGGAAAAGCCATTTCACTTTATGAAGAACTTGTTCCTCTTATATCCGATGACAAGCGTCAT
>JADFZC010000642.1 GCA_015232735.1 Oligoflexales bacterium
AACTCTTTGTCCCAGAAGGCAGATCTATGGTGAGACGGGAGCCCAAAATCGCATCCGGTTTTTCAATCTGGAAGTTTATCGCAGCACCACTGCCGGATTTTATTCCCGTTATCGTTAGATCCCGCGTATCAAGCTCCAGTCTCCCTTCACCCTCTCTTTCCAGGGTCAAAAGGGCAGTGGCATCCAAAGTATGGGAATCGAAATCAATCCGTGCCTGCCATTTGATATGAGATATCTTCGGTTGAGCCGAATCAAAATATGAATGTGGATCAATCCTGGCCATTTTTATCATCCTTTCCTTATTTCTCTCTTTTATGGGAGCTGTTGAATATCAGGGTTTTTGGCCATTTATTCATTATTTCCTCAGGAGAAAGGGGAGGGTTGTCCAATGCCGTATGCCCCTTCAGCTTTTCCGGACACTCCTTTACAATCTCCTCAAGGGTTTCAAACCACCTGGCCTTTGCCACATAGGTGGCCCCGTCGGTCGACCATGCCGCCTCAAAAAAGAATTTGTCGTCATCGGTGCGTTTTTGTATACCCAATGGATCGAACACATCTATCATCGTTCCATCCCTGGTATGTGATTTCCCATTGCCGCAATAATCAGCTCTTGCCATCCTGGTGCATGCCTGGTGGAGATCCTTCAGCGATTTCCCCTGAACGTTTTTCCATGGTATATACCCCCAACGGACACATTTTGCAATGACCCCGCTTGTGCATGCGAAGGTTATAGTTCCCTCCTTTTCATTGAAATTCCCGGATTTGTCCCAGAAACCGGGCAATGGTATCGCCCTGGAAACGCCATCCGGGTCCGGAAGGCAGAAATTTTTCCAGTTGCTGTCCGAAGGATCCTGATACGAGACGGCAAAAAGTGCAAGCTCACCTTTACTGTTCTTTGGATCGACGTCTATCCCGTCTATCCTCAATCGATGAATCGTTCCAGTTTCATCAGCGGCAAGAAGCTCAGCGCCCACGCCCACCTGATTTCCGGTCTTTGAAGCGCAGCCTGTAATACCAAAAACAGGGAGGCTTCCTACCAAAACCGCAAAAAATAAATCTTTAAAACATTGCAAGAAATCTTCCTCGATTTTCTTTTGAATATATCGTTCCACATTAAGTAATACTCATGTATGGTAGTGCAAAATGGTCGTAACCATCTTGCACTACTATATGCATGATTTCAACTGGCTTTTTCGATTATTTCAACATTGTCAATTATTTCAAATTATATGGGAAATCCCATTTTATAGCTGAAGCCAAAAATTCGTGTAGTTGCAAGTGACATTTTACACTTATCCGCAGTTTCAATAGGTTGAAACTGTGGGTTTGTCTATTCAGATCACCTTCATCAATAATAATCCTCTTCATCATACCCATACCACCCATCCTCTTCATCATACCCATCCTCAGCCTCATTCTCGGCCCAACCACAATTGCATGGGCAATACAGCGCTATCTGATTGCCGAGGATGGAGTCACGCCCTTCATGATCGGAGATTTCATCATCCATATTAGCCATGAAATGAATATCACACAGCCCTCGGCTGGGATCGACCTTGTAGAATCCCAGGTTGATTGTTCTTGAAATATTCGCTGTAAAACCGCACTGAGGAGAAAGCTGTTTTGCACGATACACACAATTATCGCAGTTGGTATAAACCTCCATCCCATCGACAACCTCAACAGGTGTGCCGGAATTCGTTCCATTTGAAACCGGGCCTGTGGGGTAGACAGTTGCAGAGGTGGGAGCAACATAAGGACTGCTCCAGACGGGTGCAGGAGTCACGGCGGGACTGATAGCAGGGACCGGTTCTCCAAAATTGCCGTCCGGCATGCCGGCTCCGCCTGGACTGCTTATTGGCCTTGAAACCGGCTTAATCGGTTTTGAAGATGGATTTTTGTCCGGACCGACATTATCATCAAAGTCATATTGTTCGTCAGGGCCGGTTTTTGGATTTCTATTCGAGGACCCGGCCGTTTCAGTCGAATCCTTGCCATTGAAAAGAGCGCCTTTGTTGGTGCAATTTGCAAGACAGGCATTGAAAGCAATAAAAGAAAGACAATTGAAGATGATGGCTTTTCCTGGTTTACTGAGCATAAATACTCCTTTTTTATATCCGTCATACACATGCTTCCACCAAAGCAATAAACGTGCCGTGTTCAGGTTTTTCCATTTCTGGCGTCATTTTACACGGCAAACAACCATTTCAATGAAGATCCGGCGAACTTGCCTGTGCCATAAAAGGCAAACAAACTGACCCTTCTTTTTTTCCCCCAAGAGGGAATTTCTCTCTTGGTTCAGATATTATTTCTTGCCATTCTGGCTTACTTGCGCGTTCTGGCTTACAGAGCTGTTCTGCTGGACCCCTGTATCCTTCTTTCCACCTTCGTTGTTATAATCGTTGGTGTTGTTGGTTGTGGCAGGTGTAGCTTCCGAAGTTGCAACAGGTGTAGCTTCCGAAGTTTCAACAGGTGTAGCTTCCGGAGTTGCAGCTGGTGTAGCTTCCGGAGTTGGAGCAGGTGTAGGAATCGGAGTCGGAGCTGGTTCGTTGTCCTTGGAATCCTTCTCGCCTTTCTTTCCATTGACGTCTAAGTAACCGTCAAGGTCTGTTCCCTTGGCACA
>JADFZC010000643.1 GCA_015232735.1 Oligoflexales bacterium
CAGAGAACGGAACGCCATTGTCCGATTTTCCCAAATTGTATTGCCCGTTTGTACGTCAGCTGTTCAAGGTGCCGCATGATCACTGGAAAAAAGGTGGTGCCAGATTGGGCCTCAAGGCTCCGGAGGCCTATCTTGTCGTGGATCGCATCAATCCGGAGTTTGAATGGGTCTTTAACGACCCCGATACCTTTGCCGTGGAAAAGCTCAACGGCAGCAATGTCAAGATACTGACTCAGGGTGGTCGCCTTGTGGCTGTACAAAACCGCAAAAACATTATCGATCCCTTGCAGATCATCAAAGGCAAGACTTTTATCATGGAGGGAATCGTCAATGCCGCCGCGAAGGATCTGATCAAAAGTGATGGTGAGCAGGCCGGTGAACTGATCGGTCCCAAGCTGCAGGCCAATCCGTACAAACTGGACCGTCACGAGTGGTATCCGTTCGATCTTGCCATGACGAACTTGCGATACAGATCTTTCAATGAACACGAACGGACCTTCGAAAATTTGAGTTCGTGGTTTAAAGACTGGCTCTTCTCGCGTTACTACCAGAAGCGGGCCACCAAGCTTGCTCTTGACGACAAGGTGATGGCCGAGGGGGTGGTTTTTTACAATCTGAGGCGCCGTGACGAGCAGCAGAGTTGGCGGGCAAAGCTGAGGCGCGACATGTTCGCCTGGTATTATCAGGCGGAAGGGATTGAGATCATTGACTACGATCCAAAGGGGCGCGATGAATTCGTCGACCAGGAGCAGCTTGATTAGGTGAGGCATGGACGACAGGGAGGATGCGGGAACCCTCTATTGGGACTTAGCCCGCGGTAGCCGAAGTGTGAATGTTGTGCCTTTGCCAGGAGTGGAATCAAGTAGCAGATCACCGTTCATTGCCTGAACGAGTGACTTTGAAATTGAAAGGCCGAGTCCTATTCCCTCGCCGGCTGCCTTGGTGGTAAAGAAGGGATTGAAGATATTTTCCTGGTTCTCTTTCGTTATACCACATCCGTTATCGCTTATCTTGAGGAGAACATGCTCTTTCTCATCGGAAGTTTCGAGCAATATTTTTCCCTCGATGATGTCATTCCTTTTTATGGCGTCTTTGCCGTTTGATATTAAGTTCATGATAATCTGTTGTATCTTGCCGGGATGTCCCATGATGATTGGCGTCTGGCTGTCAAGCCGCTTTTCAACATTTACATCCATCGTTTTATATAGTTCCACGACAAAAAATATCGTTTCCTCCACGATGCTGTTGAGGTTGATGAGGACTTCATTTTCATCGTCCATACGCGAATGCCTTTTCAGTCCCTTTACAATACCCGCTATGCGTTCAATAGCGATTTTCTGGCGTTTGATTGATTTTTCAAGGTCTTCGGTAATCACATGGTCAAGACGTTCCATTGAATATTCAATCGAATATTTCAGTACAGCGAGAGGATTGTTTATCTCATGGGCAATATTTGCGGTTAGAAGACCGATCTCAGCCAGTTTTGCCTTATGGACAAGTTCGGCTTCCATGATTTTGGCTTTACGTTCAGCCATTTTTCTTTCTGTGATGTCAGCGCATGAAAGCATTATTCCGATAGGTTTTTGAGCGCAGTCGTTGACAATTACAAGAGCCATGTCTGCATCTATTTGCGATCCGTCGGACCTTGCAAGCATGTGTTCACCGCTCCACTGTCCGACTTTGAACAGCTGATTCATAACCTCATCTGTTTTTGGTGAATTGGGCAGAAAATCCTTTAGCGAAAAGCATGAAGTGTTGTTTTCGTCTATTTTGACAAGATTTACGAAAGATCTGTTGGCATAAGTCAGTTGGCCGTTAAGGGTGCCCAGGACGATTCCGGCAATAGAGGAGTCAAGTGCGGCGTCCTTGATGCTCAACAGATCTTCCTGCTTTTTATTTTGCAGAAGGTCGTCAAGAAAAGTATTTTTATTTTTCCTGCAAACCGATTTGTTTCCTTTTGGAATTTTGGCGTTATGTAATATTTTCATGATGACCAATACCTGTAAAAAATTTTAGATTGATCTGATTTTTACTGAATCCTCGTTGTATTCAATAAGAGAACCTGAAAAATTCATTATGGTTTTAAATGCCGCAACTACTTCTGGATCAAAATTGCCATCCAGTCTGAGAAGAGATAATACTGCTTTCTGGCTGGTGTATTTCGGCCTTCCCGTGAGACCGGTGAAATAGGATGCAAAGCTGTCCGCTAGGGCGACGATCAGCGAAAGAATGTGACTGCCTTCAGGATTTTGCTTTGTGAGGCGTCCCTTCTTTCCGTTTGGAAAACCGGTACCGTTGAATCTTTCATGGTGCTGCATGATAATCATGAATACTTCTTCCGGAAATGATTCAGTGAGAGATGCGTCCAAATCGTTAAGTATCTCTACTCCTTCGGAAGGGTGCCTTTCATAGGTTTTTTGGTATTCTGGAGATATTCTTCTAACATAAATATCCGGGATGTCAAGCCGCGTGATTCCGATATCGTGAAAGAGCGATCCCAACGCGACAATTCTTAGGAAGGTGTCTGAAAAACCCATTTTTTTTGCAATTGATACGGCTGTAAGCGTGACCAGTGAACTGTGATCGTATAGGATTTTATTGGAATTGATTAAATCCGCTATTG
>JADFZC010000644.1 GCA_015232735.1 Oligoflexales bacterium
TCCGCTTGAGCCGATTTTCAGGTCGCATGTGTGCTTGTAGCTGACCTTGAGCGTAGGATCGAAATCCCTTTCCTCCTTTGAAAAATCGCCTTGTATGATGCAGTCGTCGGCCGTCATGCTCGCTCTTGGAACAATGGTGGAGGTTTCCCTGCTTATTACCACATCTGAGATAGTGGCGGCGCTGTCGGGCTTTGGAAAGTGAACAATCAGCCCCTTTTTGCCCGTGAACGAGGCGGCTTCGGTGTGAAATTCTGCCGGTTCATACTTTGGATCCGGGTTTTCCTTCAGTTTGAACAGGGAAAGGTCGCCCAGAATGTCATGACGAAACGAGTCCGGATCACATTTTCCGGTCTGATAATCGCTGTTTTTCTCGCCCGCCAGGCCAAAAAATATGGTGGCGCCCCCGCAGCGCTCCTTAAGGGTTTTTTCAGGTATTTCCGAATAGGTGTCGCTTTCCAGCGTAAAACAGTGGTAATTGCTGATGATCCTGAGTTTATTGTCCGTGCTGTCAGAGTCGATCAGCGTTCCCGAACAGAGCCTCCTGTTCTGGTCGTCCGGCGCTACCACGATAGCCACGGCCGAGCCAATCTGTTTTTCGGATACCCTGCTCCTGTTTTTCGTGCTGACCTGTTCAATATTATCGATTCCGCCTACAATATAGCCTGTTTTTGAAGACGGCAGTCTTTTGGTGCATCCCGAGCCGGCAATGGTAAGCAGTATAATACTGACTGCATAGGGGACACGAGAACGAAAAGTGGTTTTTTTCATTCGTATGGCAGTTGAGGGCGGTATCATGCGACTCCTTTTCGTATTGATTGTCAAATCAGATTTTAATAAGTTTTTTTGCATAATCTTTAAGGGAATCCTCTTTTTCATTTTGAGATATATCCATAATAAGTTTTTGTGACTCGGGGTTGCCGAGTTTCGCTATCTCATCCAGGATCCCTTTCTTTACGGCCGGGCTTTTTTCCATGTTGTACAGGTCCTGAAACTGATCTGCACCGGGTCTGTGCAGCTTTCTGTGATAAAGGGAACCAAGCGCGGAGAGTTTGACAATTTCACTGGGTTCTTCACGGAGGGCTTTCATGGTGATTTCAAGCGATCTCGGGGTGTCTATCAGTCTCAGTGCCATAAACGCGCTTTTCCTGACCTCTTCCATATCGTCCTTGAGGTGGTCGGCTATAGGCATAAGCACCCTTTCATCCGCGATGTTTCCAAGAACAGAAAGATAAAGTGATTTCTGCTTTTGGTCTTCCGCATCCTCGAGCGATCTGATGGTATCCTGGATGATCGTGTCTATTCTTTTCCTCACGGATTCGTCGTAACCGTCCTCTTCACCCTTGATCAGTTTGCTGCATATTGTACCGAGAGAAAGGCTGGCCATCACCATCACGTCCTGGTTGTCGGATTCATACGCAAGCCTGCGCATCAGCTTTTCACTTTCAAAGGTGGGACGATCGACCATTCCCAGAGACGGTATCAGAATCTCTATTGCGCTGGCATTGAGTGACATGTCGGATATGAGGTTACCGAGAAGTTCCTGCGCCCTTGGAGTCCCCGCTCCTGATATGGCGCTTATCCACAGGTTGAAAGCCTCGGATTCGGCAGCCATATTCTTCAGGTCATTTCTCAATGCGGAGAGATCGTTGCCGCTGGTGATGATAAAGGCTCTCAGTTTCAGGAAAAGATCGCTCCTTGAATTTGCCTTTTCCTCGTCGGAAAGAAGGTCATACTCACCCGACATACGCAGGAGATCCGAATATTTGAGTTCTCCAAGAATGGTTTTGTCAATGCCGCCGGATTCCGTTTTGTTTTGGACCGTGACCTTCACCCCCTGTGGTTCGACCGAGGAAAGAACCGTTTTCATTCTGTTCATCATTGGCGGGAGTTCGGTGTCGGCCACCCTGCCTGATGAATCGACGGCGGCCTTTATCCTGACCCTGCTGCTTCCCAGGACATCATGGGTACCCACCCCTTCGTATGAAAACCCCTCCTCCCCCTCAAGATTATGGAAGTATCTGTTTTTGTCTCTGAATGTGAAGTGATAACTGCCTTCAGCATGAACGGTCATCTTGGAAACGACATTCATTCCCTCAAGCGACGAGTGCGTTTTCAGGTAGCGCCTCTTCTTTTTAACAATGGTTCCTGTGTTTTGGGTGTCACGTTTGTAGGTTGCTGAAAATAGTCCTAAAGTGTCGTATTCAGCGCTGTCCCATATTTCGGCCTTGTCTGTCGGGGCGGCCACAAACTGCATGGAACTGAGAAGAGATTTAAGGCAGTTTCTGGCAAAACCTGAACTTCTTTCGGAGAAACGCATGCTTTTAATTGCGCCGGAAACGTCCTTCTCAAGAACAACGCCATCTCCCATTGCCTGCATCATTTCTTTTACCATCTCATCATTTTTCACCCCGTTGATGGAAATATAAAAATCCATTCCTTTGAAATCGACGAGCAGATTTCGTAAAAAACCGTTTTCAAGAAACGTCACCTCGCTGATGACCCCCTTCAAGGACAGGGCCACCTGGTATTTCAACCCCGCTTTTGCCTCGCCTTGCGCGCCAAGGATTTTTGCCGGGTCGAAGTCCCCGCTGCTAGTAAACTCGATCCTGTATGAGGTTAC
>JADFZC010000645.1 GCA_015232735.1 Oligoflexales bacterium
ATTTTACCAAGCGATCCGAGGACGTAGGTCCATTAGCGATTTCAAGAATCTTGAACAATTTTTTCGACAGGATGACAAAAATCATTTATAAATTTGAAGGAACCGTTGACAAATTCATTGGCGACGCGATTATGGTCATTTTCGGCGCTCCCAAAGCGATAAATACAAAAATTCAGGTAAGAAACGCCCTTCTTTGTGCAATAGAGATGCAAAAAGAGATTGAAAAATTGAATAGTGAATGGCACGGCCAAAGAATCGGCAATTTTAAAATGCGGATCGGGCTGCACAAGGGCTCCGGCATTGTCGGTTCTTTTGGAGGTGAGTTGAGATCGGAGTATACGGTGATAGGGCCTGTTGTCAATATGGCATCACGCATAGAAAAATCGGCGTCTCCCGGCGAGATCTTCTTTTCTCCTTCCATAAGAGATTCCGTAGGAAATACAGGATGGACCAAGGTTGGGAAATTTGATTTACGGGGGATTGGAGAAGTCATGCTGTTCAAGGTGGATAGCGATGCCTTTGAAAAAGAAGACGGCAACCTTAATAACCCTGATAAAGAAAACGTGGCCTGATCGGTAAATACTTAAACCGTGCGCCTGCCTGATTCCTGTTGCATCTCTCTGCCAATTTATGTTAGCTTGCTAACAATAAGAGCTTTGATGCCAGGAGCAAGCCAAAGATGCCTATTGAAAAAATTAAGGGATGTATCGGATGCGGGGAGTGCATGAAGAGCTGTCCGGCCGATGTGATCCGTCTAAACGAAACCGAAAGCAGGGCTGAAATCGTCTATCCCGAGGATTGCCAGGTCTGCAGCCTCTGCGCCATTTATTGTCCGGTCAGCGCAATCACCCTGACTTCTGAAAAAACTCTTCCGCCATTGACAGCATGGGGTTGAACTGCGTATGAGACTTGTGAAATTCATGCTTTTTGCGTCCGGATTTTTTATGATACCGGTCCTTTTCGCCTGGCTGCAGGATATTCCATCCCGTTTTCTCCTGAAGGAGTTTTTCAGCCTCCTTGCAATCGGGGCCTTTCATCTGGCAATCGGACAGGCATTTCTTGTGAAATTTTTCAGGCAGGTCAAGCTCAGCGAACTTGGCCTTTGCCACAAACCCGTCGGATATGCGGTCATGGTCATTATGCTGCTTCACCCGCTGTTTATAATAATGCCGCGATTTTTCCTGAACGAGCTGTCTCCCCTTTCCTGCCTTTCAGAAATGATTGAAAGCCCGCGGCTTGCAACAGGAATATGCGCCTGGCTCACGCTGCTCACGCTGGCCCTTCTGTCCATTTTCAAAAACCGGCTCCATTTTGGCAAAAGCATGTGGATCAGAATGCATACCGTCATATCCATTATTTTTTACATTCTGGCATTCCATCACATGGTACGAATCGGCCGTCACAGCAATATCGCCGTAAACTTTCTCACTTCAGGCTTCATCTTCTTCATTTTGCTAAGGGCGGCGATGAACGAATTCAAAATCAACACGGAAAACCCGAAACTGAAAGAGGAGTCCTGAAAAACATGAAGGATTTGTCAAGGAGGGATTTTTTGAAAATCGCAGGCGCTTCCTCCGCAGCACTCGGCGCCATCCCCCTGGACTTGCCGATTAGGACGCGGCAAAGCCGAAGCCCTGAAAGGCCGGAAGGCGCAGAAAAGCCTCTCATCAATGACCTCGACAGACCGCTCCAGTTTTCGACCGACGTGCTTGTCGTCGGCGGCGGCATGGCCGGCGTTTTTGCCGCAATAAAGGCACATGACAGGGGAGCCGGGGTTTGCGTCGTCGACAAGGGATGGATCGGAAGATCAGGGCAGACGCCATTTGCAAGGGACATCTTCGTATACGATTCAAAAAGGACATCCTTCTCGAAAAAGGAGCTTCTCGACAAGATGGCCGAAGTAAGCGAAGGAATATTCAATCCTGTTTATATGGAGATGTTGCTTGATGACTCTCTTCCAAGATATGAGGAGCTGAGAGAATGGGGGTTTTTCGACACGATCTGTTTCGGGCCGTGCCTTAGAAGACAGATTGAAACAAGAAATATCCCGCTGGGAAAAGTGGAAATGGTCCCCCGTTCTATGTACCTCATATTTTCCCGGGGAACCTGGTGTATGCAATTCGATAAAATCCAGAGCGGGATATGATATTTCAAGTATCCACTCCTTTTGATTTGCAGCTTTCGGTTCAATTACAAATCTCAGCCAATAGGTCGACTTGGTATATCCAAAATTCAAAACGGAGGATTTGCTGCCAGTCCAGAGATTTTCAAATTTGCCTGAAATGATGTCATCGATGGATAAGCTGCCGTCTTTGTCCTCTACATAATCTGCGTAAGGGCCGACTTGGTATTCTTCCCCGCCCTCTTCGAGAAGCAGAGTTTTCGATCTCCCCTTTCCCGAAATGAAAAACAGGGCAAAAGTTATCACGAAAATTTTCAGGCTAGCGGACATTTTTTTTTAAGTTCCAAACTTTTTTTCCATATGTAAATTCGTTTAGTAACCGGCATTCAAGCCGTATCTTTCAATATCTTTGGCGGAGAAGTCACCCTCGATACCGTAATTTTGGTACCGTTTCCTCTGACAACTTTCCTGCCATCATTTTTCCACATCT
>JADFZC010000646.1 GCA_015232735.1 Oligoflexales bacterium
TAAATTTAAACAATTCATATCATCCAAAACTGGAAAAGCATATTATAATTCATCCAGATCGGAATTAATATCTTACTGTCCGTCATGTGAAACTGGAAGATCAAAATCTACGGGTCACTGTTATATATCCGTGTCTGTTAACAGTGGCCCAACTTTTATTTGTTTTAAATGTCATTATTCTGGAAACACTTTTTCTTTGTTGAAACAATTAGGATGTGATAATCCAGAAGAATTTATTGATAAAAATAAAATCAGTAAGTACATACCCACAACAGGGACAATTGTAATCTTTCTTGGGAATTCCAATAAGGAAGAGACTTTTTGTCCTGAGAGCCAGACGGCCGCATCGTGGATCGCAAAACAGCTCAATACGAGGTATTTCGGTTTTCCAGAGGGAATCTCAATCAAATGTCTTTCTACAACGGTCAAGCAGCCTCAGTATCGACATGCCACCGGACAGAAATACTATTTGGATCATAACTGTAAATTAAAGGGAGATCTTATTCTGAACGCTGCCGATGTTAAAATTCACTGGTGGATCTTGAATCGGGAGCGTACGCTTTTTTCAAATATCTATTATAACTCTGGTCATCTTGGTATCCTGTGGAATAACGAGCTTTTTGATGTATCAATCAAGGAAAACAAGTCTGTGAAGCTTCAGCAATTCGGCATTTTGTTCGGATACAACCGGGTAGTTATCTATATAGAACCGATGGGAACCCGAAATAGGGTTACAACAAATACTTCGCGAACAAATATACTAATCGATAATCAACCGATAGATTATGGCATCATTGCTCGTGATTTCCGGAGAAATATGCCAACGCCGATCCGAAATTTTGTCGCAGAGGAGGCGTCAAATAATGATAATAATAGCGATAGGATCATTCAACGCAGAATTCGAAAAATCTTGGATCTCTTCCCAATGACGCACTATGGTAAAAGTGAAATGGGAGAAATTATGACATCGACAGGTGATGATATGGATGTAAAGTCTGACTTCAGTGGTGACAAAGATCAATTATTCGGCGGGAACAATGGACAATCAGGAGAAAATGTGGACATGAAACCTGGGCAGAATGCACCCGAACTCATTCAAAATATCAATGGTGATATCAATGCCAAGAGGTTTAGAAATATCGCTTACCCTACTGTTCGTTGGATCAGTAGAGAATCGGGAACAAGAGAGCCTGGTGATATGCCTGAGCGTGCTGCACGCTATTTGTCCGAACAGAATGTTTTGCTCATAAATGGCGATTTCTCAATGTTCAAGATACTCACCAAAATTTGGAAAGAAAAATATTGCAGCGAAGGCGTTGAGTCGGTCATCCAAAATACATCAAAGGTGCATTGGGAACAGTCTCTCATTGAGACGGTGCTTGGGATCAAATCACAATTCAAGAAGGAGGATTATCACAAACTCCTATCTGAGGAGGCACTAACGGCGTCAATTCAATCAAGGTACTACTTAAATATTGTTATTCGTACTGAATTAAGCAAAATAGGAGACGAAATGACTACAGGAAGCTTAAACTGACAACACCTATTAATAAGGATGCCTGAAAGCATTTCCATATTTGCTAAAGCGCAATTCGTTAACCACTACCAAAAGGAATTTAAAAGTCGGCATCGGTCCAACCGTGAAATCTCCTTAAAAAATCTGAATAAGGGTCTGCTTTCCCAACCGATATTGCTATCCTGGCCAAATCTCCCTTTTTTTCAATATCGGTTTCTGCATAAAAGGATTGCTCTATCCACCCAACGATCTCAGCGTTATTTTTTAGCCAAATCTGCAAGCAAATCAAAAGTAGCTTCGTGTGGTCCACTTTCTTCGTAAACCGACCGTAAAATATTTTTAAATTTTTCTAGATATTTACTCATTTTATTGTTTCCAAGTTGGATAAGATGTTATGGTTTTGCCGCTTTCATCGACTCTGACTTTAAATTTAACATTGTCCACTGTACCATCCAAGAGTGTGTTTTCCGCCGACCCCAATGCATATTCCACCTACACAGTTAAGAGACGTAATTCAACAATATCTTCGTTTCTTGAGTATGTTTCCGTGGTTGGAGACTTGTAACCAAGAGAACTATGTGGTCTGATGCTGTTGTATCCCACTCCCCATCTTTCAATTATAATCTGAGCTTTGCTCGGCGTATAGAAAATTTCCCCATTAAGTAGTTCATCCTTTAATTTACCATTGAATTACTCGATGAAGCCGTTCTCCCAGGGACTGCCTGGTTCGATGAAAATAGTACCTATCCCCAATCTGGAGAGCCACTGACGCATAAGACGATTAGAGGGAGCAGAACAGCAGTTAGCAGGGTAATATGATTTCTATGGATCATTCCCTCATAATTACAACCGGACCCTTGCTGCCCCCATCCCCCATTAGAACCGATAAAACCTTCTGAATCGATACATCATTCAACTTCACCATCTGCAACTGCTCCGTCAGCCTCGCAATACTAACAAATTCAGCTCGTAGCAAATCAACCTCCTCTCGCCTCTTTCGATTCTCCTTTCCTTTGATATCACATTTCTTCCGCTTCAAAAAACTTTCGACAATCTCAACAGCCACCTGACCCCTTTCTTCCTCAGGTAACTCT
>JADFZC010000647.1 GCA_015232735.1 Oligoflexales bacterium
TACCTCTCCATGTTTTCTGGCATCATCCTTGCGCATACGCTTGATAAGCTCGGTCTTCAAAGTCCGGACGATATCCCCTCGGAAGCCCTGGACAGCGTCGTGAATGCAAAGCAGGGCTGCGATATCAGGGCGTGTTGACAATTATTTAACCAAATATTTCAAAAACATACTTCAATAAACCAGAATAAAGGCTTTTTTAAATAAACCAAATCCAGAAACTTGCCGATTAACCAAGTGGTAAAAGGATTGTTTTTCCTTTTTTTAATAGAAATATAAAACGGTTATGCATCAAGAACCAAAAATCGGCGGTTCGTTTGTTAATGGACGATACACCATAATCAAAGAGATAGGTCGCGGTCCATTTGGCATCTCATTTCAAGGAATCGATAATTCCGAGGTCCCGGGTACCAAAGTCAGACTTAAATGGCTGGGCTTCTGTAAAATTAACCCGAACACCGATATAAAGATGATAACAGGTTACTACGCAAAACTTTTTGATTCGGGCCATCCTCTATTTTTGAAATCAGGAAATTTTCAATTTGAGGATACTTCTGGCCTACTTATCACAAGATATATTGATACTGATAAAACATCCCCCATTCTCTTCCAGAATTATGAAAAGCCCGTCAATCCTCCTGCAATAAAGTCATTTCTCGAATTGTTCATTTCCCTGACCCGGACTGTGGAGTTTTTCCATAAGAAGGAGATTCCTCACGGGAATATCAAGGCATCAAATATTTTCCTTTTGAACGATCAAAAGGAAAAAATATTGATTACGGATTTTGGTCTTCGCAATTTTTTCAGAACAGAAAACATGGAAGAGACCTCCAATATTCCATTTATCCCGCCTGAGCAGACCGGATTCATCAACCAGGAAAATATTTTTGTCTCCGATCTGTATTCTCTAGGCATACTGTTTTATTTCATGATAGCAAAACGCTCCCCTTTTTCAGGGGAGAGCAATGAAGAAATCTACGCACAGATCATTCACCATACACCCGGACTTCTCAAAGAAGAAAATCCCGAATGTCCCATGATGCTTTCTGATATAGTCAAAAAGCTTCTGATCAAACAGCAGAAATACCGTTATCAAACAGCAACCGGACTTCTGTACGATCTTCAGAAATGTCTCGAAGCCGTCTCAACCGGAGAAGCATCAAGAAGCTTCGCTCTTGGGAAAAGAGATCCCTCTCGGGAGCTTAATTACAAAATACCGATTGTGGGACGTCAGAACGTGGTTAGCCTTATGCAAAAGAAAATCCTCATGACTGCCCAGGGAAAAGGTGATGTCTCGTTTATTAGCGCATACTCAGGTGTCGGAAAGACCAGGTTGTGCCAGGAGGTTATTGAATTTGCAAAAGGGAAAGGTTTTTTAATCCTTCAGGAAAAATGCAACCAGTTTGAAACCAATGTCCCCTTTTCCGCCTTTAACAGGATATTTTTGCAGATAGACGAATTTTTTAAAACCATTTCGCTGAATTCACTGGAAATCTGGCAGGATATCGTAGTCAGGGAACTGGGCGATCTGGGCTATCTCCTTAATGAGCATCTGCCGTTTATGAGAAAATACCTTCCAGATTTCAAACATATGACAAAGATCATGGACCAGAAGCAGGAACAGCAGATAGTTTACGAACTTCTTTCCAAATTGCTGTGCAACCTTTCCGCTTCCAATATTTTGGGAACACTCATTTTCATAGATGACATTCAATGGATCGACGAGAATAGCGCGCAAATCCTTCAGAAAATAGTAAATATGTCCCATATCGGTAGATTGTCAAAAACACATTTCCTCACAGCTTACCGACAGGAGGAGATAAATAAGGAACACAGGCTTTACAGGTTTGTATTGAAGGAAATAAAGGAGTCGCAAAGGATTGACCTGGAATCTCTTAATCGCGAAGATACCTATACCCTTATCGATCTTCTTCTTGACAGCGAAAGCGCCAGCATATCAAGGTGCAAGGAAACAGCCTTTGAACTCACAACAGGACGGCCGTTTTATATATACGAGTATTTAAACACCCTGCTTAGGGAAAAAGTCTTATGGGAGGACGATTTTGGCATTACCCGTCTTGAGAGTGAAAGAATTCAGGATATTTTCATTTCCAAGGACATATCTGAGCAGATCGGCAGGAGGATACTGCACCTTTCGAAAGAAGCTGGTATGCTTCTGTCAATAGCCTCAGTCACAGGTTCGACAGTCGATACAAAGGTACTCGCCTGGCTTATTAATAAGAGACTCGAAAGCGGAATCAACCTTTCTCTGTACCATTCATTATCTGCCAACACCGAAAAATTTATTGACGAATTGTCACATAACCATATGATCCAGACAGAAGCCGGATTCCTGAATTTCTTCCATGACCAGATCCGTAAAGCATCTTTCGATCAGTGTGATGAATCCATGAGGCGCGACATTCACAGGGATTACGCTGAGTATCTGATGCAAAATCATGAAATCACGGAAAACCCGGACCATAAGATTATTTTTGAGATAGCCTTCCATATACAGGAAGGAAGTGCCCAGACGGATATCATAAAAACCAGAAACTATCTGACATGCGCCGGGAAACTGGCACTCATGCTTTTTGATTATCCAAAAGCG
>JADFZC010000648.1 GCA_015232735.1 Oligoflexales bacterium
GTATTGCATTTATTACTGCAATGTAAAGTTTGAGAAGGATCTCCTGCCCGGACACTTACTTGAATTCAAGAATTTTCTGATGGAAAATATATAATAGACAACCATTCAAAATATAACTATATAAAATCATGCATTCAAAGAAATCATTTTTACCTTGCTGCCTGACGCTTTTTATCATCCTAGGATGTAACAGGGATATTCTTCAAAGCGAAAGGGCGTCTTCATCAATTCAAGGCAGTGCATCAAATCTTAATGCCAGATGGGGAAAATACAGGGTGGGCTACCTCGTTGAAAATGAAGCCATCTCCTATGTAGTTGAGGACAGGAGCAGAAAGCTCGACTCCATTGTCTACTATCCTTCGGGCATCGAAGGCGAGACCGACGAAAAACCCGCAATTCTCGAACAGACCCGAGCCAAAGATAACAGGCCGCCTTCGCCATCCTTTTATTCCCATGAAAAGGCTGAAATCCTGCCGGAACTGGAAAATCTGAAATTTCCCGTAATCCTCGCTTCACACGGTGATGGAGGATCGAAACAGATGTATAAATTTCTCCTTGAGTTTCTCGCGTCCCATGGATATATATGTCTTGCAATAGACCACAAGGGAAACGATGGGTTAAAAAACGCTGCATTCTCAGGAAACATGGAAAAAAACATGACCCTGAAAAGACTCCTTGACCTGAGTGCCGCCATAGATCACATAAAAAAATGGATGGAGCATGGAAAAATGCCATATCACATGGCCGATTCAAGCCGCATCGGTCTTGTAGGACACTCCTATGGAGGCCATATCGTACTAGGTTTTGCAGGCGGATACGATTTATATGGTATCAGAGAAAACTGCATAAATCTGAAGACAGGCTATCCCTGCGATCTTATGGGACTCGACCCGGCCAGTCTTCCATGGGCGGAAAACCTTAAAAGCGTCAAGGCAGTTATATCGATGGCACATGACGCGACGCCTGAGCATCTGGGAAAAGACTGTGAAAAAGCAAGGAACCTGGACTTAAAGGGGCTTCTTTATATTGGAGGAACCAGAGACTGGATTTCACCTGTCGACCGGAATATCAGACCCTGTAATCCATTCATGGGAAAAATCGATGCTTCTGTTAACACAAACGATGGGGAAATAAGGGATGTGAGCCTTAACAGAAACGGCAGGGAGCTGATCATCAGCGGTGCGGATCATCTTGGTTTTTCCGATTTTGGAAACAGGAGGATTCCACAAAACATTGATGACAAAACGCAAGAACAGATCGACCCGGAAACCTTGCTCAGGGAGTCCTCCAAAATTCATGATCTTGTCAGAAACCATGTAAAGGCTGTTTTTGACAGAAATCTCAAAATGTAGAATTAAGTCGGATCAGCAACCGATGCAGGGCCATTTTAAAACTCTTTTCCGTCAAAACTCATCCTTTCATGCTCATCAAACTTGGAATCTTCATCTTTCAGGATCATGAGCCACAGGAATATGCGTGACCTCGCCTTTCCCTCCTTGAACAGCGTAAAAATCGGTCCTATAACAGGTATCTTTCGAATGAACGGCAGGGAAAAGCTGCCCTTCGCCTCAGTTGTCGTATCCATTTCCCCAACGACTTTTGGAACCCCCCAGGTGAGAACCACCTCGCCGGATATTGAACTCGACTGCAATACGGCATGATCATAATCAGCCTGCGGATGGCTTAGATCCATATTGAATGAAACCAGGGTCTTTGTCTCGGAAAGTGGGGTGGGCGTAGCTTCAAGATTCAATCCTATCTTCTTGAATATTTCCGACTGAGCCTTTCCCTCGATATTCATTTTTATTTCAGATCCGCTTCTGACAGAACCTTTTTTGCCGCTTCTGAGCCTGAGAAAAGGCTCTCCGATTATTCTGGACCTGTTATCATTTAAAAATGCCTTGATGCTATGGCTTAAAACCGAATTGTTCAAGACCATCCCGCCCTTTCTGATGCCTTCCGTGTCGAGTCCGAATTTCTGAGCCTCCTCATCCTCAAGATAAAATGCCTTGGCTCTTAAAATGAAATCCCCTTCAAGAAAATCACTCCTGCATTTTACAATGAGTTTTTCACTGTCCACCGCACCATCACTTAAATGGTCAACAAATCTTTCAATATCCTGAATGCTCAGGCGATCACAGTCCGCCATTACAAGTCCCTTTCCGGCAGCGTTGATCCTTACACTGTAGAATGGCGAAAGCAGGCTGTTCCAGTGCCTGTCAAGGCTATTCATCCCGGATTCCGAAAGAGACAGATCAAAGATGCAGGATTTGAGCTGGGCGCATTCCTTTTTTATTTCAAAGAAGACCTTCCATAATGAGATGCTTCCAAAAATGCGATAACCACCTGTGTCGCACTTTACATCTTTATAAATTCCGCAGTATTGCTTCAAGAATTCCGGAGTCTCCTCCTTGATGTCATCGCTGGAATCTCTTATGGAATTCACAATGACGAGAATCTGCCTGCCATCCTCATTTTCAGAAATTTTTTCCATTATCTGGACTATACCCTTTTTTAGCGCGGCTATCCTCCATACACCATCGCCGGTGTATTTGAGGCTGACAGTCCCCCTTCTCGAAAGCTTAAGCGAACTGCCCTTTGAAAAC
>JADFZC010000649.1 GCA_015232735.1 Oligoflexales bacterium
AGGGCGTATTAACCGGAATTCTAAGGGTTGCCAAGGAATCCATCTTTTCGGATCTTAATAATCTCGATGTTTCGACCGTTCTCTCGAATGACGATGCTGCAGATAAATTCGGTTTTACTGAGGCGGAAGTTAAACATATTCTTGATGATTACGCCTTATCCGAGAAATATGAAGAAGTTCGTTTTTGGTACAATGGATACCGTTTTGGTGAACAGATAATTTATAATCCATGGTCCATAATGAAACTCATTAATAAGCCGCAGGACGGATTTACCTCTCATTGGGCGAACACAAGCAGCAACGATTTGCTGGACAGGCTTATAGCAAACGGAGACAGTTCGATTCAGCAGGATATCGAAATCCTGATAAGCGGTTCAACGCTCAATAGGGGGATTTCCGAGAATATTGTGCTCAAGGATGTCTGGACGGACAGTACATCGCTTTGGAGTTTCTTCCTTTTTGCAGGATATTTGACGGTGGATAGTGTTAAGAAGGAAGGGATAAAGTTCGAGAGTGTCATTAGAATTCCCAACGCCGAGGTCAATGCGGTATACCGGAGCAGCATTGAAAGGTGGTTCGGGGAAAAGGCTGGTGGTCCGGTAGGCGCCGGAAAGATAGTTTCAGCATTATTATCAGGGGATATACCGTTATTCACTGATCTGTTTTCCGACCTCTGCGCGCATTCCCTGAGCGTACATGATATAGCCCGAAGCCCTGAGGCTTTTTACCATGGATTTGTCCTGGGTCTTATGGTGATTGCCTCCGAAACCCACGACATTCTAAGTAACCGCGAGAGTGGTTACGGAAGATATGACGTGACCGTAGTACCCCGCGATAAAACAAAACCTGGTATTATCATTGAATTCAAGGTCGTTAACAAACGACTAAAGGAAACTGGTTATAAAGCGTTGTCTTCCGCTTTGAAACAGATTGAGGAAAAGAAATACGATCTTGAGCTAAAAGCCCGTGGTATTGTGAACATCATAAAGCTCGCAATCGTGTTTGACGGCAAACGCGTTATCGTGAGCGACAAGCCGGTTTCGCAGTTAGATGAGGGCAGTGTCGTCAACTCTTCTTCAGAAAGTCGCCAGGCAAACCAGACTGGAAGTGACTTAAAACCAAAAGGCGGGCTTTTGAATTTATTGAGGCATTTGTTTTTTCACCCGTCACGCCATTAAAAACGCACATTCACAGAAGCTTTACCATGAGAGTGGTTGTTTTCACCATCACCTTGCCAGTCCCTTAGGCAGTTCCAAAGTGAACGTTGCGCCTTTTCCTGGGCCGTCGCTATGGGCGGTGAGCTTGCCGCCAAGCTCGGTTGCATGGATATACGACATGTGAAGCCCCAGCCCCTTGCCACCCTCGCGCGTTGTAAACCCGAACTTGCCGATGTTTTCAAGGTTCTCCGGCGAAATGCCGCAGCCCGTGTCTGACACTGTGATGCTGATATGATCTGCGTCCACTTCCTTTAGCTTCACATCAAGGTGTTTACTGCCGGGTTCATTGTTTTTCATTGCGTACTTCGCGTTGCTGAGAAGATTTATGAGAATCTGAACCACAAGCAACTGGTCGGTAACGATAATGCCGTCATAGGAAAGCTCGGTCTCAAGCTTAACCTCATGCCGCTCGAACGCCTGCTCGTTGATTGAAATGGATTGCCTGATAACATCGGCCGGCTTCACGTTTTCGCGCTGTTTTGTTCCGGTTGCAAGTGACTGCTGCATGGCTACGATGTGTTTTATATGTTCAACACATTTCTTGATGCTCTCCACTTCTTTTTTGGATTTCTCGCGAACGTCATCCATGAATGAGAAAAACTTTTCGAAATAGATAAGCGTGTTTTTCCCACGCTCGTCTTTAGTGAGGAACTCGCCCAGGTCCCTGCCCGTGCGTATCTCCTCCTGAACCATCTCAAGCACCTTGGAAGGCTTTTCGAAGTTAATTTCGTTTACGTGTTGCCGGGTCATCTCGACTGAAACCGAAAGGGTATTCAGGACATTGCCCACATTATGAAGCACGCCGGAGGCCACCTGATGCATGCCCGCCTTTCGCGCAATCTCGACGTTCGACTTGCTGAGCTCGATGATCTTCTTTTCCTTCTCCCTAAGCTGCGCCTCCGCCCAGGCCCTGCGGGATTCGACGACCATGAAGATGATGATGGAGAAAGCAATGAAAACTGGAAAAAGAAAAAAGTTTCCAATCGATAATTCTCCAAGATTACCAAATTCTAAAATCCCTGTTCGGGCTAAGACGTAACAGCCAATAATAAGTATAGCTGAAAAACAAATCCCAATTAGTGCCTCATAAATAGACACTAATAAAACTAACATCATCAGAGTAAAAATATGACCATTAAATACCAACCAGTTTCCATCTAAGCCAGCAATTACAGTAGTGGAAACAACAAAATAAAAACTCCATACAGTCAAACGAAATCTACTTGAAAAACGAAAATAAAAAAGAAGTATAGCAATAATAACTGCAGCGGAGATTCCATAATAAGCAGTAAATTTCATGTCGAAAATACTAAATAGAAGTGAAAATGAAGAAGAAAGCAAAACACACACCACCATACACCAAATAAAAATCGTCGCCTTGCGCCTCT
>JADFZC010000650.1 GCA_015232735.1 Oligoflexales bacterium
GATGAAGGTTGGCCTTATGCGAAGATAATTCGACTTTATCCTGTCGCTTCGAAAAGGCTGGGTGGGGAGATTCAGGCTGTTCATGAGATTCGCCGATTGGTTCATTGCCGTAAAGGCATAGGTCACGGCAACCGGTTCAGGAACGTCGGGACTGAAGACAGTCACTGAATCCGGGGCTGAGATAAGTGCGTTTGCCTTTGTAAAATTGCGGTCCCGTCCGGCAATGGCAAAACCGCTAAGGACTCTGTCGCCATTCTTAATTTTGAGACCGGCAGCCACGTTCGAAAAAAGGACGACGGCCTTGCCACTTCTGAAAGTCAGGCTTTTGAATTTGGGTCCGGAATATTCCATGGGGAAGCCATAGGCCATTTGAAGCGCTGCAGCCGCAAGGCGTTCGCCGATGGGCCTTTTTATCAGGGTGTGAACGGGATGGGTATATGCAAATTTTCCAAAGTCCCAGGAGCGATCGATATCATAGACCGGTAGGGCATAACTGAATTTCTCCTTTTCCGACGCATCAAACTGGGCCTCACGGATGAAGGCATACTGGTCGAGGATTTCCGGGGTTTCACAGCTGATGGCATACGGCGGAAGCTCTGCAATCAAAAACGGCATGTTGACATCTCTAAAGTCCTCTCTCCATTGTCCCATAAGGGCTAGAAGCTGTTTTTTGTATAAATTGGCGGTTTTCTCGGGGCCGGCGTTAGCTTCGCCCTGAGCCCAGATGATCCCGCGGATGTTCAGGTTTTGAAGCGGGGCAATCTTGTGGTTGTAACAGGCAGTGGGCTGGAAATAGGGATCCGGCATCTGCTGGGTGGCCTTGTATTGCCAGGCCGGGGGAAGGAGTGCCATAAGCTCCGGATCGCTTTCCAGGGTTTTGCGGCCTATCCATGCGGCAATGGAGGTAGAGCCTGTGGCGGTGCTCATCATGCCGACTGGAACCTCTTTTCCCTTGTCCTTTAAATAGAGATAGAGATAGCGTGCGAAAGAATAACCTATAGCTGAACTATTTGATATGCCGTCGCCGTCCTTCGCTGTGCGCCAGTATCCATTGGAGACATTCCACAGGGGTCTCGGTGAGACATTGTCGTACATGGCTTTGCTGATGTGGTCCTCGATGAACAAACGGATATAAGGATATTTTGCCTCTGACATAAGCGTCGATGCTTCCACGGTATACCGGACCTGAAGTTCCATATTGGACTGACCGCCGTTCATCCAGACCTCTCCCACTAGAACATCATCGATGGTGATTTTTTTTGTCTGGTCTGAAATCTCGATCCTGTAGGTTGTAAAACCTCCCCTGAGTTCAGGCAGTGTCACAAGCCAGTCCCCGCTTCTGCCGCTGGAGATGGCTTGTCCTTCAACGACTGTCTTGTCATCAGAGTAACGTATGATTTTGACCTTGATGTTGCTTGAGAGAGGTGCCCTTCCCCATATCCGTATGGGCTTGTTCTGCTGGATCATCATGGAATTGGATATTATGGAAGGAACTGCCAGGCAGGGAGGCGGGCTGTCGTTTTCTGCCGATTCTACCGTAGATATGCTGCTTTTGTTATCGATTGTCTTGCATGTCGATATTGTGAAGATAATAATGAAAAGTATACCTGAAAGGATAGAATTCATTGAACATTACCTCTCTGTGAGTGATGTATGCATTCGATGAAACTATTTTATATTATTTGGCCGGATAATGAAAAAGGAATACTTAATCACCTTTAAACCTTTTCATTACACCGGGAAGCACCTTTTGGAGAGTATAAATGCTATGTTTTATCGGGATATTAGGCTCTTGAACTTGCTTTTGCCTGTGTGAGTTGCTATGCATGGCTGGAAATTTCAGGGAATATGAAATATGTGTTTCATACATATCTGTAATGCTTCCCAAACAAATAAAGAGGTCTGATAATGTCGATATTTTCTGCTGCCATGACACTTTTTCTTATCATGGACCCTCTCGGTAATATACCGATTTTTGCTTCTATTCTTAAAGATATAGAACCAAGGCGACAGCGGCGGATCATCGTGCGGGAGCACCTGATCTCCTTAGGTATTCTGCTTGGTGTGTTGCTCATCGGTGAACATGTGACTCAATTTTTGGGATTGCGCCAGGAATCCATAAGCATCGGAGGCGGCATTGTTCTCTTTCTGATTGCAGTGCGGATGATCTTTCCATCTGCTGCAGGAAATGCGGGGGATGAATTGGAGGGGGAGCCTTTGATTGTACCTCTTGCAATTCCGCTTATTTCAGGTCCTTCTGCAATCGCGACCCTGTTATTATTTGTTTCATCCTATCCAAACAGCCTTTTGGAATGGTGTGCCGCTGTGTTTTTGGCGTGGTCGGGAAGTCTGACAATTCATTTTTTCTCCAACCGGTTTATTCAAGTTCTTAGCCGTCGTGTTCTGATTGCCATTGAACGATTGATGGGGATGGTACTGGTGGTTATGGCCGTGCAGATGTTTTTTGATGGCATATTAAAGTATTTTGGTTTTCCGTAAAACGGTGTTTTTGATTCAAAATATTATGCAATTCCATACATATAGCCTTCAAGATAAATAATTCTGGATAACGACGATTCAGATGAAATCATTTTTCATTTGTTTT
>JADFZC010000651.1 GCA_015232735.1 Oligoflexales bacterium
CTTTTACTCCGAGCGGTGGCCATGGTACCGAGTATGGTTTACCTAAAACGTCATATCATATCGTTGACACTCCCAACCAGGCCATTATCGAATTGAGAAAAATCGCAAGAAAAAGGCCAGATGTTGTGAAGATTTTCTACGATCACCGGGGAGCGGATGGTGGACCACAGGTTAAGGACGGTGAAATTGGCGCACTGGGAGTAGCATATTTCAGGCACTTATTACACCAAAAGTAACAGCAGCGATAATCATCATTATTGAAGAACCCGCTGCCCATTTGAAAACAAATCTCTGGTGTTTTGAAAACTCAACGCCTACAAGCCCCATAAGTACGTAGCTTGACGCCACAAGAGGACTCATTACATGCAAAGGCATGCTCAGGATCGAGGCTCTGGCAATTTGAACAGGTTCTATTCCATACTCGGAAGCTGTTTTGGCAATGATCGGCAATACACCATAATAATAAGGATCATTTGCCAAAAAGTACGTAAAGAAAAGACTAGAAAGAGCGGTTATCGAAGGAAAATGATGCCCGAGTGAAGCTGGGATCAGAAAAACGAGGCTTTTTGCCATTTCGTCGATCATCTTTGTTCCCGACAGAATTCCGGTAAAAATACCTGAAGCAAATACCAAAAGCACGACCGTGATTGCATTTCCAGCATGGGATGTCAAAATTTTCCTTTGATCTTTCACATGTGGATAGTTGATGAATAGTGCTATCGCAAAGGCGATCATGAACAAAGCTGGAAGTGACATAAGTTCCATAAAGAGGCATGCAATAAGCACGGCAGTCAATATGAAATTAATCCATAGGAGATGCTTCCTGATTTTATGATCGTGTAATGGTCCAGCAGTCCCTTCATGCTTCCTATCGAAAGGATCATTTGACATACCGCTGCCCATAGACTGAAGACGCATCTTTTCTTTTTTACCAAGAATATAGGCTGTGAAAAGAGTCCAGAGGAGGCCCACTCCCATAACTGGAATTAGGGGTCTAAAAACATCATGCATATTAACATTAAGAGATGTTACAGCTCTAGCCATTGGCCCTCCCCATGGTGTCATGTTCATAACGCCGAAAGCCAGCATAGCAGTCGATGATAGTATAAGCGGATTCATCTTGAGTTTTATGTACAAGGGAAGCATTGCTGAAACCGTAATCATGTAAGTTGTTGTTCCATCGCCGTCAAGGGCTGTAATCATCGATAAAATAGTTGTCCCTATCACGATTCGCATGGGATCGTTTTTGGTATACTTTAAGATGATGTTAATGATTGGATTGAAAAGGCCCGCTTCGATCATGATGGAAAAATAGAGTATGGCAAACATCAGCATGATCCCTGTGGGTGCCACACGCTCAATTCCGTCTATCATCATATCCTTTATTTCGAGGTTGAATCCACCAATAAAGGCAAACAACAATGGAATCAAAATGAGTGCCACAAGTGCGGAACAGCGTCCTGTTATGATTACCAGGATGAAGATCATCATCATCGAAAAGCCTAAAAGAGCAAGCATAAAATCCTCTTTATCGTATTTGATTTGTTTTTTTGATTCAATTTGAAAAGCTCTTTTTATCGCCAGGACTTTTAATTTCGTAATTCCTATATGTTTTATTATAGGTATGCAATGCAATTTTTATTAGCGTATTAAATCCCATGATCGAATAACCTTTTCTCTTACAATAATATTTATACATATTTGGGGAGCAAAATTAATGTTTCAGCTATTCTTTTTAGTTCTGGCTCCGCCAAGTTTGGTATTGCTTTTATAGTTGTTTTTAACTTCCGTCTTCAGAAGACAAGAGCTGCACCTGATACATAATTGTTTTTTAGTGCCTGCAAAACTGCAATCATCTTTTCCCGTCCGGTACACGTAGCACCGCCTCTATCTGCTCGATATTCTCTTTTCCGTGAAAACCAGGCGACAATAATTGATCCCAGAATTATAAAAATTATTTCAAGTATGATTTGTGTGACAATAAAAGTAAGAGAAGAGAAACCTCCTCCTTCGTTTCGTTCATCATCTTTGCCACCAATCTGCGCTACCGCAAAAGCAATCGCTCGAGAAAGAAACATTGCAAAAGCATTCACCACCCCTTGAATCAAAGTCATGGTCACCATATCGCCATTGGCAATGTGTGCTACTTCGTGGGCAAGTACTCCTTCCGTTTCATTACGGTTCATGTGTTCTAAAAGGCCTGTGGAGATTGCGACTAGAGAGCGGGATTTACTTGGCCCTGTCGCAAAGGCGTTTATCTCTGGTGAATCATAGATGCCTACTTTAGGCATGGTAGATAATCCCGCTCCTCCTGCCAACTGGTGTATGCGCCGCATAAGGTCCTGTAATTTTGGATCTCTTTCATCTGGACTAATAACCTGAACTCCCATCATCCATTTAGCCATGACTCTGGAAAATCCGAGTGATATAAATGCCCCTCCCATGCCCCAAACAAGGCAAAAGGCCAAAAGAGATTGGTAATTGATCCCCTTAGCTGATAGGTATGGCTGAATACCTAAGAGGTTTATAATAAAGGAAAGTGTAACCATAAGTGACATCCTCTCGGGAATGAATTCCAAGGGCATCCTGTAGTTAGGATGCAAC
>JADFZC010000652.1 GCA_015232735.1 Oligoflexales bacterium
ATCAGCAGTAATTGTTTGAATCCGTTTACCACCTTGATGAAGAATTTTAGATCTTCCGTTTTCTTGAGCTATATATGCAACTTGACCTAGCTGAACAATCCTTCCATCAGCTGCCATAATAGGTAATTTTTGAATGTCTGTAATATCGTCACGAAAGTTTTTATTTAAAATTACAGTAATATTTACCTTAGCATTTCCTTCATAAACTTGAGCAACTGGAAGACCCTCAAATGCGGCTCGAATCACATTCAACAAATCAGTTCTTTGGATGCCCCACTGGCTTAATTTTTCTGATAAAAAATGAATAGTAATTTGAGGTGTTCCTGCTGGAGAAACAATATTGATATTTTTAACTCCCTTAATCGAAGCTAGCGAGGAAGATATTTTTTGCGTATCTTGATCTATAGCATCGAGATTAGTGCCTATGATATTGATTACTACTGAAGAGTAATATCCTGAAATTGTCTCTTCAATCCGCTCAGTTAAGAAAGTATTAATTGCAAAGTTAAGCCCTACATAATTATTATTCTGAGTTAAATTTTCGATTTGATCTAAAATTTTATCTTGGGTTGGTCCATTCAAATGATTAAGTTCTATTTCAAATTCACTGTAATGCGTTCCAAATGTATCAGCACCCATGGGCGATCTTCCTACCCATTGTGCAACAGACTTGACTCCAGGAATTTCGCGTATTTTTCTGCTAATTTCATTTCCAATTCGCAATGATTCTTTTTCTGAAGTTCCGGGCAGAGATGTCATATGCATGATGAAATGACCTTCATGAAGAGGGGGGATGAATTGAGTTTTAAATAATGGGATAAGTGAAAATCCAATTAAGATAAAAGTAAATGTGAACAATGTAATTGCAGTCGATCTTTTTTCAATTAAATACAATAGCGCAATATATTTATTTTTTATGAATGTCATTATTGGAGATTCTGATGATTTAAAATTCAATTTACCAAGAAGAAGATAAGATAAAGCAGGAGTTACTGTTAGAGCGACTATCAATGAAGCTAAAATTGAAAAGATATAAGCTATGCCGAGTGGTCCAAATAGTTTACCAGCTACACCATTTAAAGATAGCAGAGGAAGAAAAACTGTAACTACAATCATTGTTGCATATACGACGGAACTCCTTACTTCCATAGACGCGTCATAAACAACTTTCGCAATGGGTAGAGGGTTTTTTAATTTAATATTTTCCTTTAGCCGTCTAAAAATATTTTCGGAGTCAATAATGGCATCATCAACAACCTCCCCTAAAGCAATAGCAAGACCACTTAAAACCATAATATTTAGTCCAAGGTTAAAATAACTTAAAACTATAATGGCTGTTAGCAACGAAAGAGGTATGGCTGTTGCTGATATAAATGCTGTCCTGAAATTAAATAAGAATAAAAATAAAACTATAATGACGAGCATTGAGCCTATTAATATATCGATACGAACGCCTTTTATTGATGCATTAATAAAATTTGCGGGCCTAAATAATTCAGGGTTAATTTTAATATCTTGTTCGAGAAGTGACGGTCTTATGTCTTTTACAGCGGATTCAATAAGTTGAGTGAGCTTGTATGTATCAGCGCCGAGCTGGCCTTGAACTGATAGATATATACCTTCATCTCCATTAATTGAAGCAGCGCTAATTGTTGGAAGCGATCCCTCTTTAATTTCAGCCAAGTCCTTTAGATAAATAACCTGATTTTTATTGTTTATTAAGGCCGTTTTTCCGATATCTTCAAGTGATTTTGATTGGCCTTCTGTGTTAACAATAATTCTTTGGTTATTATTTTCAATAAAACCTGCGCCTCTGACACCGGAAGATTTGCTGGCAGCAGAAATTATTTGTTCAATTGAAATATTCGATTGAATTAATTTTTCGGGTTGAATTTCAATTTGGTATTGTTTAACTTTTCCACCAAAAACATTTACATCTGCAACGCCTGGAATAGATAAAAGATGCGGAATAATAAGCCGATCTACTGCCGTTCTAAGTTCAGTTAAAGATTTTGTTTTGGATGTAATTCCAATACCTAATACAGATGATGCCGCTGATGTTAATGGGGTAATTTTGGGAATAATCCCTGGCGGCATAACGCTTACAATTGAAGCAAGTCTTTCCGATATAACTTGCCTATTTCTAAAGATATCTGTATCTTCATTAAAGATAATTGTGATTACAGATAGACCCGGTATAGATTGAGATCTGATTGTTTCAATTCCTATTGTCCCTCCTAAATTTTTTTCAATTGGTAGAGTTACAAGTGATTCAACTAAATCAGATGAAAGTCCGGGAGACTCTGTTTGAATAATGACTTGATTTGGCGAGAACTCAGGAAAGACATTTAAAGGACTTCTTGAAATCTGATAAAGCCCAAAGATAATTGCAATAACTGCAAGCCCAATGATGACCCCAGTATATCGTATCGAAAACTTGACAATCGATGACATCATAATGATTTAATCATCATTTTCATTTTTTATTTGATATTTAAATTCTTCCGAAAGCAAAAGCTGAGCACCATTAATTACTATCAAGTCATTTTCTTTGATGTGTTCCTCTTTTACAATCCAGCCGTTTGAGCTCTCATTATCAGT
>JADFZC010000653.1 GCA_015232735.1 Oligoflexales bacterium
TTGGCCGGAAAATATATTACTTACTGGGCGTTCATCGGCATGGGTATCCTGGGCGTCTGTTTTCCCCTTTTCTACAGCCGCTTCAGTTCATGTTTTCCGGATTGGGAACGTCTGAGCATGCATTTTTTTGTATTTTTGCAGATAGGGCTCGGTTCAATCACATGGTTCATGGGCAGGCTGTTTGATTTGAAGGGCGGTGAGTTCGGATATTGGCTGCCCATGGTATGCATAGGCACTTCTTCAGCACTTACGGTATTGTCCATGTACTACGAACGCCATTTCATATTAACCGCCAGGAAGAAAGACGAAGGTCCCGTTATCTCTTTGTCTGCCGAAGAGGGACGGGGATAAAAATTTTTTTGTATAACCCCTCTTTTTGTGGAACGATTATGAACAACTATGGATATTTTGACGATCGCAGCAGGGAATATGTCATCAAACGGCCGGATACCCCCCTTCCTTGGCTGAACTACCTTGGATCTGATGAGCTATTTGGCTTATGCACAAATACGGCCGGAGGTTACACCTTTTGGAAAGATGCCAAATTAAGGCGTCTGACCAGATATCGCTACAACAACGTTCCCATGGACGTCGGAGGGCGCTACCTTTATATAAACGATGGAAAATCGGTTTGGAATCCCGGCTGGAAGCCCGTAAAGAACAAACTTGATAATTATGAGTGCCGCCATGGTATGGGTTATACGAGAATCATAGGCGAAAAAGATGGTCTGGAGGTTGAACTGCTGTTTTTCGTTCCTCCATCGGAAAACGCTGAAATATGGAAAACTACAGTAAGAAACAAGACAGGTGGCACAAAAACGGTCAGACTTTTTTCCTATGTGGAATTCTGCCTTTTTGAAGCCCTCAATGATATGACAAATTACCAGAGAACCTACAGCATCGGCGAGGTGGAGGTTGAGGGTTCGGCTATTTATCACAAGACCGAGTACAGGGAACGCAGAAATCACTATACCCTGTTTGCCGCAACAAGAAAAATTGACGGATTCGATACAAGCCGTGAGGTTTTTATCGGGGTGCATAATGGGATGAATGATCCCATAGTGCCACTTAGCGGAGAATCCAGAAACAGCATCGCACACGGCTGGAATCCCGTTGGATCCCATAACATAAATCTGGAACTGTCGCCCTCACAGGAGGAAAGTTTCGCTTTCATCCTGGCCTATGTCGACCAGGGGGATAACAAGAAATTCGATGAAAATGGAAAACTCAACAAGATTCTTGGAAGAAAGATAGTCGAAAAATATTCAAGGCCGGGGGAGATCGAACGCTCGTTTTCCGATCTTTGCAATTACTGGTCAGGGCTCCTGGGAAAATTCAAGGTCAATTGTCCAAATGAACACGCCGAAAGGATGGCAAGTACCTGGAACCAGTATCAGTGCATGGCCACATTCAACCTGTCGCGATCGGCCAGCGGCTACGAAACTGGAATTGGCAGGGGCATGGGATATCGAGACAGCAACCAGGATATCCTAGGCTTTGTCCACATGATTCCGGAGAGAGCGAGGTCCCGCATACTTGATATAGCTGCGACCCAGCTCAGCGATGGCACCTGCTATCATCAATACCAGCCATTGACGAAAAAAGGAAATGCCGAGATCGGCGGCAATTTTTATGATGACCATCTATGGCTCATATTAAGCACGGTGGCCTACATAAAAGAAACTGGCGATCGCTCAATATTAAATGAGAAAATAGGTTATGCGGACACTCCTGGAAGCAATGAAGATCTTCTGCATCATCTTGAAACCAGTATTGCCTATACGCTGAAAAACAGGGGGCCTCACGGTTTGCCGCTCATCGGCCACGCTGACTGGAACGACTGCCTGAATCTCAATTGTTTCAGCACCGAACCCAACGAGTCCTTTCAGACAGCCGGCGACGTGGAGGGATCGAAGGCAGAGTCCGTAATGATTGCCGGACTTTTTCTTTATGCGGCACGGGATCTTCAGGGGCTTTATGATTGGATGGGACTCAAGGATGATGCAAAAAGGATCAGCATATATTATGACGATATGCTTAACACAATAGAAAGAGAGGCCTGGGATGGAGAGTGGTATATCAGAGCATTCGATGCCGAAAGCCGTCCAGTGGGTTCAAAAATTTGCGAAGAGGGCAGGATTTTTATTGAAAGTCAGGCATGGTGCCTCCTCGGCGGCGCCGGAAAGGAAAACGGTCGCGCGCTCAAGGCGCTCGAAAGCGTTCACAAGCATCTCTATGCTGAAGATGGAATAATTCTTCAGCAGCCCGCATATAGCAGGTATTACAAGGAACTTGGAGAAGTGTCCAGTTATCCTCCGGGTTACAAGGAAAATGCAGGGATTTTCTGCCATAACAACACCTGGATTCATTTGGCTCTATGCAACGAAGGCCAAGGTGAAAAGGCTTTTGAATACTATCTGAGCATTTGCCCATCGGTAAAGGAGTCAAAGATAGAAACCTATAAGGCAGAGCCATACGTATATGCCCAAATGATAGCGGGACGCGACGGTGCAGTTCCCGGTGAGGCGAAAAACTCCTGGCTTACAGGCACGGCAGCGTGGACTTTCATCACAATTTCACAGGGTATTCTGGGAATCAAG
>JADFZC010000654.1 GCA_015232735.1 Oligoflexales bacterium
ATTTGCCAAAGACTGGAAGCTTGGAATCGTAAGTCCACCATCAGGATGGCTGGCGATAAGACGGCCGTTGAAAAATGATTTCTGGGTGGCTACGATGGAACCATATCCGTTATTGTTCAGCACAAACAGCTTGATTGGAAGGCAGAGTCTTTTAAGGGTTTCAAGTTCCTGAATATTGTGCATGAGTCCGCCATCTCCATTGATGCATATCGTTCTCCTTTTTCCCGAGGCTACGCAGGCACCGATCGAGGCGGGCAGTCCGAATCCCATCGATCCAAGGGATGGCGTGTTAAGTGCACGCTGTCCATGTTTTATTCGAAAGGCCTGCAGGAAAACTTCGCTGCAGGTTCCGCTGCTTCCGGGAACGATAAGATCGTTTTCATTAAGAAGATCGGAGAGCACATCCATGAGGGCGTACAGGTCTATGACGTTTTGATCTTTCCTCTGTGCTTCTTTTTCGATTACAGGGTATTTTTTATAGACATTTTTAGCCCGGACCAGCCATGGCTGCCATGCCTTAGGATTCGCAATATCCGAAAGGCGTGTGAAAAGCGCACTCAGGAAGTCTGAGGCGTCCGCCTGTACCAGCAAAGCCGAAGTCTCCTTGAATTTGGAAAGCTCCTCCCCGTCGATGTCAACAATCACCTTTTGCGCTTTTTCTCCGAATTTCTGAATGTTGAATGCTGTCTGCCCGGTGTCGAGCCGGGCTCCGATACACATGAGAAAGTCTGCATTTTGCTGTATGAGATTGGCGCCTCTCTGGCCTATGGCTCCGGGCCGGCCGCAATACAGAGGATCGTCTTCCGAAAAGAAATCGATTGTCTTCCATGTGCATAGGACGGGAATTCCCATTTTATTCGCCATGGAACGGAACATCTCCCCGGACTTCGAGAGCCTTATCCCGTTTCCGGCAAGTATCGCCGGCCTTTTCGCATTATTCAATAAATAGATGATCTCATCCATAATACCGGGGTCAATGGATGGAGCCTTTGGCCCGTCAAAATAAAATCCCCGAAGATTTGCCACATCGATGTCGGCAAACTGCACATCCAGGGGGATATCTATCCATACGGGGCCGGGACGTCCGCTTTTTGCGAGAAATATGGCTTTTTCCATATGAAATCGTATTTCACTTGGATCTGTTACCGTTACGGCATACTTGGTTATCGACTTGACAATGTTTATTATATCGATCTCCTGGGGGCCCATCTGCCTTTGCTCCGGGGTTCTCTTTAAATCCGCTCTCTTCACCTGCCCGGAAATGAATATGCATGGAGTGGAATCGAGATAGGCACCGGCAACACCTGTTACGGCGTTGGTTCCGCCCGGCCCGGTCGTGACAAGGCAGGCGCCAAGGTTGTTTGTATACTGTGCATAGGCTTCGGCGGCGATTGCACTGGCCTGTTCATGAAGGTTGCATACAAACTTCATCCTGTCATGCCTGCCGACCGAGTCGACAAGGTACATGCATCCGCCTCCCGGCAGCAGAAATATTTCCTTTATTCCATGTTCATATAGTGTGTTTACTACATAATCGCTGAGATTCATCGCTCTTTTTCCTTTTCAGGTGCCTGATCCAAGTATACTCAGAATTTCACTTACGCTATAGGGACTTTTATTCCAAGGCCTCGGGAATAGCAATCTTTTAATATTTTTGTCTAAAACAGTTTCGATATTTTCCTCGGAGTCGTCGATAAAGTAGGATACGTTGTCAATTTTTGATATCAGCTCGCCCTTTGAGACATGGTAGGAGGGAGAAATTTCATCATCCCTCTGGGAAGGAACAAAGTGGAAACTGCGAAACCATTTACCAAAATGCGAAAAAAGCCATCCTGCGGCCTGGGGTGCTGTTGATATGGGACGGGCCGTCACGGCAATATGGCAAAAATTTTCTCCTTTATCCTGGAACCACTTGAATATTTCCGGAGTTGGCTTCATGTTGAAGGCCTTTTCAGATTTTCTGAAGCCGTCGAGCGACTTGTGATAATCGGAAAGGCTCATTGAGAGAATCTTATGGGGGGGATTGCTTGTGATATTATTGTATGAGATGGAACGACGAACCTCTCCGGAAGAGATGGCATGAACCAGCCACTCGTTCATCAGATCATTTAGTACATCGTCAATATCCCATACTATAACCTTCATAATTTCACAAAACAGCTAGATCCAGTAGGTGATTTCGGTTTTTCTGTTTTTGTTCTCACCTATTTTCGGATCTGTATAAAAGGAATCGTTCTTATAATGAGTCGAAGATATCTCTTCGATTATTGCCCCTTCCCTGGAACGAAATTCATGTTTCATGCCCCTTTCCACAACCACGATGTCTCCCGGGACAAATTCCTTTGTCTCTCCGTTCAGTGTGAGATCAACCTTGCCATAGACGATGTGGAATGCCTCTTCCTTCAGTTTGTGGTATTGCTCGGGATGACGTTGCCCAGGCAGGCAAATAATAAGCTTTTTGCAGTATTCCCTGTTGATAAAATTCAGGATGGTGCATCCAGTCTCTTCAAATCTGTCCAGTCCAAGATGATGAGATATTTCAATATCCACCTTTTGCGGAACATTTATGCCGCTGGCTTTTACTATCGCACGTACTTTTT
>JADFZC010000051.1 GCA_015232735.1 Oligoflexales bacterium
AGTAATGAAAATATATCAAATGAAATCAGGAAGAATTCATTAAGTATATTATTAGGAGTATATGCATCTGGTTCCACTATTTTATCCAAAACGAGTTTCGGCCTATGGATTTCCAAAGATAGTGGCAATTCATGGATACTAAAGAGAACATCAGATGGACTTGGAGATGATAAGGTAATGGATGTTTATGTAGCAGGTTCCACTATTTATGCCGCGACAATAAAAGGCCTATCAATTTCAGCTGATGGCGGAAAGACTTGGGTAAATAAGACAAAAGCTGATGGACTCGGAAGTGATGTCGTAAATGGGATATATGCAGACGGTTCCACCATTTATGCCGCGACAGAGAAAGGCCTATCGATTTCACCTGATAGCGGAAAGACCTGGGTAAATAAGACAAAAGCTGATGGGCTTGGAAGTGATATGGTGTATGCTGCGTGCGTTTCTGACAGGACTATTTATGTTTCGACATCTGGGGGCCTGTCAGTAGGAACTATTGTATTTAAATGAATAATGGCAATAAAATGTCAGCTGTAGCGTCGATTTACTCATGCAGCCAAGCCAAACGATGTAATAAGCCCGCCCAGTATTTTTCCTTCAGCTTACTGCATAAAGAGGTTAATTCGCCATTTTTTTCATCGCAGTCGTGTACCGCGTGGGACTTGCCCGTTTATATGGACGTGGCCATTGGGTTTGGGTGATTTGGTATGGTTGGAGACAGGTTGCACAGATTGTTACTCCTTTCACGCCATTTTTTGGTTCAGGGAATCAATATTGTGTATGCAAAAGCTTCTGTAGCCCCTTCCGGAAGGGGTAAAGCATTCCATTTTCCATTGAGCCAATACCCATGCTTATTGCCTGTATACGGATTTTTAGTCGATCATCATTTACCCGCAGTAAACTGCGGTCTCGTTCCTCCTCGCGCCTTGATTCAGACCTTTTCGGCCAAGTTTGGACTAAGAAGGCAGCGAATCTGATGTGTTTATGAAATGTGACCTTAAATCTTCTTTTCAATTCACTGGACATAATATTTCATATCAATGTATTTTTTATGCCTGCAGTCTATATGGCGATGCAAATTTAGAATGATTGACAAGAGGTGTAAAAGTGGGGCGATTATTTGGTACGGATGGAATAAGAGGACTGGCAAACAAATATCCTATGTCTCCTGATTTTGTCTTGAAATTGGGTCAGGCTATCGGTTTGCATTTTCAGGAGCGTTTACCAGAAACCGAGGATATTGATAGGCAAGGATACAAGAAGAAGCGGTTACATGCTGGAAGAGGCATTAAGTGCCGGTATTTGCAGCGTGGGGGTGAATGTTGAGTTTTTGGGGCCGCTTCCAACGCCCGGAATCGCTTATTTGACCCGGGGAGTGAGAGCCTGTGCCGGCATAGTGATTTCAGCATCACATAATCCCTATTATGACAATGGCATTAAAATATTCAGCTCAGACGGATATAAGCTTCCTGACGAGATAGAGGATGAGCTGGAAAGAATTCTCTCCGTAAATCCGATAACCAATGAGTTTCCTACCGAAAGAGGGGTGGGCCGCGCCAAAAGGATTGATGATGCTGTAGGGCAATATGCCGTTTTTCTTAAGGAACAGTTCCCAAAACATCTTTCCCTGGAGGGAAAGAGGGTGGTTTTGGACTGTGCTAACGGGGCGGCGTACAAGGTGGCTCCGAAAGTCTTTGCAGAACTTGGTGCGGAACTTTTTTTGGATGGCGTTTCGCCTGATGGCCATAATATCAACGATGGATGTGGAGCGCTTTTCCCTCAAAAACTTCAGGAGAAGGTCCGACTTTATAAAGCGGATATCGGGTTGGCGCTCGACGGGGATGCCGACAGGCTTATTGTCGTGGACGATCAGGGTGAAGTGGTCGATGGTGATCACATTATGGCTATCGTAGCGAAATATATGAAGGAAAAAGGACGGCTAAAAAATAACAGAATTGTCACCACCGTAATGAGCAATATGGGACTCGACCTGGCTATGCAAAAAATCGGGATTGAGGTCAAAAGGGTGCAGGTAGGGGACAGATATGTTGTTGAAGAGATGAGAAAGGGGGGATATAACCTGGGCGGAGAGCAGTCGGGGCATATTATACTCAGCGACTGTTCGACTACCGGTGACGGTATTTTGGCCGCTCTCAGCCTTTTGGAGGTTGTTATTGAAAGGGGCGAAGACATATCGTTGCTCAAACAATGCATGAGATCTCTTCCTCAGGTTCTCCTGAATGTCCCGGTGGCGAAAAAGGTTCCTATTGAAAAGCTGCCGGAGCTTCAGCAAAAACTCGAAGGATGCCAGTCGGTGCTGGCGGGCAAAGGGAGGGTTCTTGTCAGATATTCGGGAACAGAGAATTTGGCGAGGGTCATGCTTGAGGGCGAGGACCAGAAGGAGATTGAAGGGATGGCCAAGATGCTCGCCGAAACTGTGGTGAAAGCCATTGAGAAATATGATGGAGAAGGTCAATGATAAGATTAGGAGTAAATATAGATCATGTCGCCACTGTAAGAAATGCCAGAGGGGAGGTTTATCCCGATCCGGTTCATGCTGCGCACTTTGCTGAGCTTGGCGGCGCTGACAATATTACTTGTCATTTAAGAGAGGATCGGCGTCATATAAAAGACAGGGATTTAACCGTATTGATGGAAACAGTAAAAATCCCTTTGAACCTCGAAATGGCTGCCACGGATGAAATGTGCAGTATAGCGGTAAAGGCAAGACCGGCTTCAGTTACACTTGTCCCTGAGAGAAGACAGGAACTGACGACTGAAGGAGGACTTGATGTCGGAAGCCACAAGGCTGCTCTTTCCAAAAGGATAAAACAGATAAGGGAAAATGGGATTCTTGTATCACTTTTTATTGATCCGGATTTAAAGATGATTGAAATGTCAAAAGAGGCTGGTGCAGATGCGGTGGAGTTTCATACCGGAGATTTTTGCCACAAGATGGATAGGGTCAAAAGGACAAAAGATGCTCACGAGCTTGTAAGGCCGCTTATAGCAGCAGCTGAAACCGCCAGGGGACTTGGACTTCAGGTACACTTTGGCCATGGGTTGCACTATAACAACGCCCACTGGCTTCAGATAGTGCCATATTGCGAGGAGGCGAATATAGGACATGCCATCATTTCAAGAGCCATATTTGTCGGCTTGACGGAAGCGGTGCGCGAAATGAAGGATCTGCTTAACAATCCCAAATACAGACCTCAGGTCTTTTAATGAAAATTTTTTTTGACAAAATAGTATGCAGTGAAGACGGCCTTTCAGGAGTGGTCTCAAGAGTATCTTCTGCGTTGAAAGGGAAAGAATATTTTGTCATGTGGCTTGATGGCCCTATGGGCGCAGGCAAATCGACTTTTGTACGTCACTTTTTGTGGAACTTGGGGCTTGACCCTGGAATTCCGGTGCTTTCGCCCACCTATTCGATAATGAACGAATATGAAATAGATGGGAAGTGGTTTGCACATGTCGATCTTTACAGATCTGAAAAGAATTTCTCCCTTGCGGAGCTTGGCGTTCTGGACGCAAAAGATTATACCGGAGTCTTTGTTGAATGGCCCGAAATTGCAGGATCTTCAAATCTCATATCACCATCACATATTTTAAGAATCAGATATGAGGGTGAGTTGGAAAGATCCTATTCTTTAGAAGGCTAGGGTCGGGCTATAGTTCATAGCGAAGAAGCTTTTTTTCTTCATCAAGTTTAAGAACCCATGGATATGCCTTTTTCTCAAGAAAAGCTTTGAGCCCTTCTTTCCCTGATGATGATGCCCTTATTTCAGAAATCCTTTTTGCGGTTTCATCGCTTTGCTGAAACGATGAATCTCTAAGAAATGACTGAAGATTTTTAAAATATGACTGTGCAAAAGGAGAGGCTTTCAAAAGCTGGTTCACCTCGTCATGAAGAGTCTTTTCAAGGTCGTCCACCTCCGAAAGCACTTCGACAAGTCCATATTCCTTTGCCTCTTTGGCATCGAATTTCCTTCCGCTGAGAATAAGGCGCAAAAGCTGTCCATGGTTCATTTTTCTATTTAAATAAGGCAAAATAACCGAAGGCATAAGTCCAATAGTGGTTTCACTGATGCAGAATGCTGTAGAGCTGCTGGCAATTGCGTAATCCGTTGCGGCTATTATTCCGACTCCACCGCCATAGGCCGTCCCGTGAACTACCGAAATTGTTGGAATCGGAAGATTGGCAATCGCCTCGAACATTTTCAGCATGTCGTTAGCTTCCTTCAGATTTTCATCAAAAGGGAGCTCAGAAGTGCGCTTCATCCATTCCAAGTCTGAACCGGCCGAGAAATATCGGGAAGTCCCCTGGATTACCAGGAGACGACAGAGGCTGTTATCCTGAACTTTTTTCAATTCGTGGGTAATATCCTTGATCATATTGTTGTCAAAGGCGTTGGCAGCATGGGGTCGGTTGAGTACAAGGACTCCTATCTGCTCGTCTGTCAGTGAGCCGTCTTCTGTTGTCAATTTGTAGAATTCTGTATAGGCGCTCTTTTTGTCCATGTAATTTTCATTTCCCTATTCAATGTTGATATACTCTTTTAAATTAAGGAAGGCCTTATATCAAATCTTAATTATGGAATAATTAAAAAAAAGCTGGGAAGAAATGACCATTTCCCCCCAGCCCTTATATTCTGTTATGGTGCTTTATTACCGATTATTCCTCTTTTGCGAAGGAGTTTCGGAAGTTTATCTGTGTCATTTTCTCCAGAGCCATCTGAGTGTTGAGGTCGCCGGTGACTATTTTGTTGCTTATCGCATAGACGCCCTCGCTTCCCTTTGCCCTGGATGATTTACCATTGACTGATTCTAACTTGAAATTGTATACTTTTTCTCCTTTTTCTGAGCCAGCTCTCATCTGTACGGCTCTTTTACCGAGTCTCGTCAGCCTTTTTACCTTTACCCATAGAAGCTTTGTACCGCTGTCTATTGTGGAATCACCGGCATAGAGGACCCTCTGTCCTTCCTGGATGTTGGAAATCTGGGTCAGACCCTGGTCAGTCAATATTGGGTGAGCTGATGAAACCGTCAGGCTGATATCATTTCCACCATTTCCGGAAATATCCAGACGATATAGCGCAACTGTTTGAATATCTGAGGTTTTTTCATAAACTCGATAAGGCGCTTTTTTGATGGGCTCGTAAATATGATCTCCCTCAACTATATCTTCGACTTTCTTTTGACCGAAGTCGATGATCTTTCCACTACTGTCAACCTTTACTACGATTATTTTGGTCCCTTTGCTGAAACATTCGCTGAACATGTTCATCAAATTCCCGGCGTTCTGCATTGCCTGTCCCCAGTTGATGGGCGGCACCGGCGGTATCGGGGGAAGTGGCGGCGGTGCTATCGGAGGTGGCGATATAGTCTGGGGTGTGCCGCTAAACTGTCCGGGTATACCGCTGTCAAAAGGTGGTTTTATTCCTCCGGAACCGGAATTTGGTCCTCCAGGAATGTCTGATGTTGAGGTGCCTGGACTTCCGGGTGTACTGCCATCGATAGGTGTCCCGTCAGGATTTAATCCCCTCGGAGTTGTTGTTCCCGATACCTGGCTGGGATCAAAGGGTTGTGCAGTATCTGTACTTTTATTGCCGCTGGATTCAAATATAACATTATCCTTGGCCATTTCGGTGCCGCAACCTGTGCCCTCTGCTTTGCCGCCTGTATTGCCTGTCAGATAGACGAAATCGAAGTCACCCTGGGTGAATTTCCGGTTTTTTACGGTAACAGGATAGGTGATTCCAAGATAATTTGATTTGGCATCCCCGTTAAAAAGTATCTCTTTGCACGATACTTTCAATTTGCCATCGCTTGCTTTTCCGCATTCACCGGCCTGGAATTTGTTTTTATAAGCGGTAAGCGCCTCTCGGGAGGGAGGGATGCAAGGTTTGCTGGTATCGCAGAGAACAGCAACATAGTGTCCATCGTTCATTGCGTCATCTTCGGAGAAATTCGGGGTTATTCCGATATTTCCACTTTCGACGGAGTCTTTTGAAAGCCCCATCTCCTTGGTTGTTTCTGTCACGCTTATGACATCACCTTCCTGGCTTCCATTTACCTTTTCGGATAGAGCTTCATATTCCACCTTGTAGAATTTAAGTTTTAAAAGACCGTCTTTTGCAGTCAAAAGGGATCCCTTTTGTGAAATAATATCGGGGCTGCAAAGCGGTGTCGATATTAAGAGCAGATTGTCCTGATCTGCCCCTTGAAATTGGAACAGGTCGTCGTGGTTAAAAGTAAGGCCGCTGTCATTTACAGGCCTGTTTTTAAAACAGCCGTACAGTGTCCAGGCAGCTAGAATTGGCAAGGCTATCAAGCCTGTTTTCTTAAAAAACGACATTTTTGTCTCCTCGTGGTTGATGATGTATGCTCTCTCGCCAGTGACTGTTGGCAATCAAAAACCCAGAATAAAATCCGTTATGGTAACTCAGTTCAGAAATAATCCGAAAATTGCCAAGCAAGTTGCATGCCATTGTCAAAATTTTTATTGGACGCAGAAAGTTGTGAATATTACCGGATTTGTTATACGCAGTGTTTTCTTATAGTGTTGTAGATTTTTACATAAAATGAAAATCTATATAGATTTTGGGCATCAATTTAGTAAGATTCTGGTACAGCCTCGAATCTGGATGCTGATATTGATTAGTCCATTTGCCGTCAAATTCTGAACATTTTGCGCAGAAAATTGAAGGCAAAGGGACAGCCTCCTTTGATCATCTGTCAGCTTTTTGGCCTAAGAGCTGACAGCTTTTTGGTTTTGGCTAAAGCCGGCTTAGGAGAATGCATTGTTTGCTTCAGTACGGGATTTTAAAAACAGGATTGATTATTCCATAAGAAATGCCATATGTCTGTCACGAGGGGGTTATTCCGAGAGCGGCACAACACTGGAACTTGCAGTCAGCAGATATGGCCTGAATGAAACAAAGTTACTTCATGAGTTATGCTCCAGGTACCATTTTTATAAATATTTAAATAAATTGGCCGAGACAAGCCTCCTTGATAATCTGTCCCACCTTTTGCTTCTTGACAGGATCAGCAGTAATTTTGCCGTAGAGGCTCCCGCCGTTGAAACCATTCTCGACGTAGGTTCCAAGAATTTTTGTTATTGTCTGGCCATCAGGGAGTTTTTTTATAGGCTTAAAGCATCTTCCTCTGGATGTCCCGCGGAGGGTGAGAATATTGAGATAACAGGTATTGAAATAGATCCTCACAGGATGTACAGCAATTTATATTGCAGGAAGGCCTATGCCGAGTATTATATGAAGTTATGCCCATCAGCGGTTTTTCTTGAAGGTGATTTTACTACATTTGAATTTAACAAAAAGTTTGATCTGATAACAAATTTTTATCCCTTTGTGGTCTCCGGGCCTCTTGTTGACTGGGGACTGCCAAAGCGGTTTTTTAATCCGGCCGGTATGATTAAACGGGTTGTGGAACTTCTAAGGGCTGACGGGCTGTATTTTATGACGAATGTTTCCCAAAGGGAATTTGATGCAGCCGATGGGCTTTTGAAGGACAGGTTTTTCCCCGTGGAAAAGATTCGGGTGGTCAGCGAATTGACTGGAATTGATCCTGTTTTTGTTTCGCTTTACAAGAAGATCGGCTAGAGTCGAGCTCGTGCCAGTAACTGTCCAAAATCGCATTTACAAAAGCACCGGAGTTCTTGGTACCGAATTTTTTTGCGATCTCAATTGCCTCGTTAATGATAACCTTATAAGGTGCGCTTTTCTCATTCATCTCGTATGTTGCGATTCTAAGGATAAGCCTGTCGGTTGTTGGCATTCTTTCAAGTCGCCAGTTCCTGGAATGTTCGTTTATTTTCTCATCGAGAGCTTTTCTGTTTTGAAGGCTTCCCATGGACAGTATCTTCGTATGGCATGCTACATCATCCGGCAGTTTTAAGTAACTTGCAAAGTGGGTGAAATGCGCTTCGGAAAAGTGATATAGTTTCTCACACTCGCACTGGTATAAAAACTTGACTGCGTACTCTCTTGCCGCTGATTTGGGATGTTCGATTTTCGTTTCCGTATTCAAATATGTCTTTCCTTCAAAAAGGTAAATTCTTTATTGTTTCAGCCATCAGGATAGCTGTGCCCGCTGCGTCAGCCCCTTTGTTGCCGTGTTTCAGGCCGGCCCTGTTAAGTGCCTGTTCGACTGTATCGGTTGTCAAAATTCCAAATATTACAGGTACCCCTGTTTCGATGGATACCCGCATAAGTCCGGATGCCGCTTCTCCCGCGACGTAATCAAAATGCGGAGTGTCTCCTCTTATTACCGCTCCCAGTGCGACAATCGCATCATAACGGCCGCTTCTTCCCGCTTTGGCTGCAATAACAGGAACCTCAAATGCGCCAGGTACCCAGACTATGTCGAGACACTCACCCTCCTTTATTCCGGCTTTTAGAAAGGTATCCTTTGCCCCCTTCAGGAGAGACTCCGTTATCATTTCATTGAAACGGCTTGCGATTATCAGATAGCGACTCATGATTTTACGGCCTCGTAGCTGTCATAAAAGTTGGCGGGTTCATAGCGCGAATATGGCGCCATGAGTTTTACTTCGGTGATTTCAAGTCCAAAACCCGACAGTTTATATGACTGTCCCGGGGTTGATGTATGGACTCTCATTCTGTTTATTCCAAGAGATCTGATTATCTGTGCGCCGGTCCCAAGCATTTTCATGTTGAAGCTGTATTGTTCCTGGCTGGACCGTTCGGTCTGTTGGGTATCCAGAAACAACTGATTAAGATCGTCTTCAAAAATGCGGTTTCCGTCCTCTGATTTTTGAAGATATATCAGAACTGAATAAATCGAGTCAGCAAGCATCCTGAGGCCGTAATCAATCTTGTATCCGGATGATTTTTCTCTGTCTCCCAGGACATCGGCCAGCTGCTTTTGAGCGTGTACCCTCACGTCCACAATTTCATCCTTGAAGCTTTCTTCTCCCCTGATAATTGCTAGATGTTTCAGTCCGTCAATTTTGTTTCGAAAAAGAACGGAATCAAAAATACCGTAAGGCGTTTTTATCGGTTTGCGCCCGATCTCTTCAATATAGGACTCTTTCAGGAGCCTGTATGTGATCAGATCGGCGATGGTCACTATGGGAACGTTGTGCTTTGTTGAGAATTTCTCCAGGTCCGGCATCCTTGACATCGTACCATCCTCATTCATGATCTCACATATCACTCCTGCAGGGGTCAAGCCTGCCAGCCGGGCGAGATCAACGGAACCTTCGGTATGTCCGGCTCTTCTGAGGACACCGCCAGGTCTTGCCTTGATAGGAAAAATATGGCCTGGGACAACAATATCGTCAGGAACTGAAGCCGGATCAATCGCTACCTTTATTGTTCTTGCCCTGTCTGCTGCTGAGATGCCTGTTGTAACTCCTGTTCTTGCCTCGATGCTTACTGTAAAAGCTGTCTCTTTTTCGGGCTGGCGGCGTGTCGAGTCGGTCATCATGGGCAGATTCAGACGGCCTACGATTTGAGGTTCCAGGGTAAGACAGATAAGTCCCCTCGCCTGCCTTGCCATGAAATTTATATGTTCCGGGGTTACATAGTCTGCCGCAAATACCAGATCTCCTTCGTTTTCCCTGTCTTCGTCATCGACAAGAATGATCATCCCGCCTCTTTTTATAATGGAAACAGCCTTAAGTACGCTTGATATTGCTTTTTCGTGCTGAGTAGTACCCATACTTTTTCCTTGTAAGGTTAAATCTCGGGCTTTTTAGCAGAGGGCATGTAAAATGGCAAACTGTTCTGTAATAATTTTCCTAGGGTGTGGCTTTGGTTAATAGCCTTCCAATACCTGAAGCCAGAATATTCGAGAGAGATTGAATATTATGAAAACCAAACAATTTCAATAAAAAAATTTTTAACATATTAAGGAGTGAGAATATAAATATACAGTTAGAGGGTGCTTTCAGGCTTCACTTTCTTTAATTCATCAAGTTCGGAAATAAATTCATTTGTATCCTTGAAATCCTTATAGATGGACGCAAATCTGACATATGCGACATGATCGACCTTTTTGAGTTTTTCTATGACCAAATCCCCTATTTTCTGGCTGGGAATGATTCTTTCACCCTGCGATCTGATGAAATGTTCGACGTCGGCAACAAGTGATTCAATCTTTTCGATAGGAACCTGCCTTTTAATACAGGCAAAAGAGATTGCCTTTATTAACTTGTTCCTATCGAACTCCTCGTAACGATTATCTCTTTTTCTAACTTGAAAGATAAGTTCCTCTTCCTTTTCATAAGTGGTGAAACGGTAATTGCAGCTTAGGCAACATCTGCGCCTGCGCACACTTCGGCCTTCGTGACTCAGCCTGCTTTCGAGTACCTTTGTCTCGCTGTGATTGCATTTTGGGCATTTCACTGCTTTTCTATCTCCAATAGGGATAGAGTGGAAACTTGGAGGCCAATGACTCAACCTGTTTTTTGACTTCAGCCAATTTGGCATCGTTATCGATATTATCGAAAGCCTGTTTTATCCAGGAGGCTATCATTTTCATCTCTTCCGTTCCAAGCCCCCTGGTGGTAACCGCCGGTGTTCCTATCCTTATCCCGCTGGTAACAAAAGGGCTTCTCTTTTCATTGGGTACGGTGTTCTTATTTACTGTAATTGCGCAATTGCCAAGTGCAGCATCAAGTTTTTTACCGCTGACTTCGGTATCTGAAAGGTCTATCAAAATCAAATGATTGTCAGTTCCACCTGAAACAAGTTTGAAACCTGCGCTCTTCAGTGAATCGGCAAGCACTTTGGCATTTTGCAGCACCCGGCTCTGGTACTCCTTGAACTCAGGGCTGAGGGCTTCCTTGAAGCAGATCGCCTTGGCCGCGATGATGTGCTCAAGCGGTCCCCCCTGAATTCCAGGGAAAACAGCCTTATTGATGTTGATATTTTCATCGTTCCAAAGGATCAGTCCGCCTCTGGGACCCCTAAGAGTCTTATGGGTGGTGGATGTGACTACATGGGCATGCGGAATTGGGCTGGGATGGAGTCCGGCAGCGACAAGTCCGGCAATGTGTGCCATGTCAACCACAAGATATGCACCTACCGAATCCGCAATCTTTCTGAATCTTTCGAAATCAAGAAATCTCGGGTAGGCACTTGCTCCTGCTATTATGACTTTCGGTTTCACCTCCCTGGCCACTTTTTCAAGTTCATCATAGTCTATTTTCTCGGTTTGAGTTGAAACTCTGTAAAAATGAGACTCATAGAGAAGCCCGGAAAAGTTCACCTTTGATCCATGGGTTAAATGGCCCCCATGTGAAAGGTCAAGACCGAGAATCCTGTCCCCTTTCTCCATCAGCGCAAGAAAGGCGGCTGCATTTGCCTGGGCACCCGAGTGCGGTTGTACGTTGGCAAATTTTGAACCGAATAGCTCAGTGACCCTTTTTATCGCCAGATTTTCAACCAGATCGACATTTTCACAGCCGCCGTAATATCGTTTCTCCGGCAGGCCCTCAGCATACTTGTTTGTCATAATGTTCCCCATGGCAGCGATAACCGCCGGGGATGCCATGTTTTCAGAAGCAATCAACTCCAGTCCATTTT
>JADFZC010000655.1 GCA_015232735.1 Oligoflexales bacterium
TTGGAAACATAGAGTCAGCATTCTCTATAATAAAGATTCTGGCCATCCTTATATTTTCCATCATCGGAATTTTCATATGGACGGGTTTTATAGGATCCGAGGGATTCATAGGGATGAAATACATTGACAGCGTAGGATCCATCGATGGACTTTTTCCGGTAAGCTGTTACATCCTTTTGCAGCGGATGATAATGATACTCGTCAATTTTCAGGGGATCGAGATAGTCGCGATATCCGCGGCGGAAACCGAAGATCCGGAAAAGGTCATTCCAAGGGCGATAGGCGGCGTCACTTTGCGAATAATCATGGCCTATATCATTCCTGTCGCCATAATCCTGCTTATCATGCCGTCAAAGGATGCCGTCCTTAACGAATCCGTGTTTGTAACAGCTCTTTCAAGGCATGGATTTGGCACTGCTGGCGCCATTTTCGCGTTTGTGATCGTGAGCGCCGCCATAAGCTGCGCCAACACCGGCATCTACAGCGCAACGCGTGCCATGTACTCGCTGGCCGGCGAAAAACTTGCACCGTCCAGATTTACGAATTTGAACAGAAACGCGATCCCATTCAGCGCCACGATCTTCACGCTCGCAGTAATGTGGCTTTTTATTCCAATGTTTTTTCTTCTCCAGGATACGGCCCTGTACAAGTGGCTTCTTGCAACCGCTGGATTCACAGGGTCTATATGCTGGGTTTCCATCAGTCTGTGCCAGATCAAATTGAGGAAGAAGATGAAAAGTGAAGGCAGGAGCGCGAATGATCTTCCGTTCAAGTTCATAGGCTATCCCTGGCTTTCATATTTTGCATTCATCATCCAGACGTGCTGCCTTGTTATGGTGGCTTTCAGCGATGACCTGAGATCGTGCCTGTACCTTGGAATCCCCGCTGTTTTCATTCCAATGGCCGCAGTTTATCTCGTAAATCGAAAAACGAATGAATCCGGGATAAATCCGAAACCGCTTTACCATTTTCTCATGAAGCTGCAATACCGCGGAGCCGAAATGGTCGGAGCCGAAAATATTCCAAAATCAGATCCTGTGATCTTTTCCTGCGGCCCGCACACCAACAACATGATGGACGGAGCCCTTGTTTACACTTTTGCACCGAGGCGGGTGGATTTTCTCGTTACTGTCGGCCTTGGAGGCCCTGTAAAGTTTCTAATGGACTTCTGCAACGTCATTGGCGTCAGCGCGCCCTGGGATATAAGGGTCCTCGGCAGGGGAAGGCTGAGGCTGAACGCCGAAGGCATGCTGGAAATCTTCAATACTGATCAAAGTCTCAGGTTTGACGCCGGATATCCGTGTGTGGCTTTCTATTCTGTCGATGGCTATACGAAGTATCTTAAAATAAGCGATATAAGGGAAGGAAACATCGTTATACCCGCCGAGCCCCTTTCCGACGACCAGCGCGCCATGATGAATGCAAGGGCCGACGGTTACGAATACTGGTTTCTGCCGGAAATCGAAATGAAAAATCTCTATACGACATGCATAGAGAGGCTTGCAGACAACATTTGCGTTGGACTTCTGCCCGAGGGCAGGTCCCACAGCAAGCCTTTTTATCTTCCCCTGAAGTCGGGGGTCGCGAGCATGTATTTTCAGGCATTGGAGGCTAATCCTAAGCTTAAGCTTCGCATCGTTCCCGTGGGACTTCCTAATATCAGAACCCATGGCTACAAGGCCCTCTGGATTGCCCAGTTCGGAAAGCCGCTTGAGATAGCTCCGGATCTTTTCGAACACTACAAGGCGGGAGGCGAAAGGCGGAAAAAAGCCATAAAGACGCTCATGCGGCAAATCGAATCCGAGATGACAGGGGTATCCCTTGTCGCCGACTCCTTTGAAGAACTGGAAGCGGCGGGACTTGTGCGGCGCATAGTCAGGCATGAACTTCTGGGAGGTAAGGGAAGTCTCAAGGAGAACCTGGATCTGACCAGACGGATTCTGGCTGAAAAAATGATGACTGATCCGAAATGGAGCGTGGTCAAAAACCTGACCTCCGATTATATCGCAAGATGCCGCAAAATATTCTGTTCGGATCTGGAGATTGAAATCATCGAGAACGGAAATGGGTTCATGCCTTTCATACGTTCGCTGGCGGCCCTTCTTTTGATATCCCCGGCGTTTCTGCTTGCCCTTGTCATGAACGCACCTCTCATACTGGGAGCCTACCTTTATGAGAGATACAAATGCTTCGTATACTCAAGAATCAAACGGGTGACAAGCAGCTTCAAGGGAAGTTATTCGACATACAGGCTTGTCGGCGGCATCTATGGATTCCTTGTGGAGCTTGCCCTGATCGCACTTGCGTGGTCACACACCGGGTCCTCGGCGACAGTTTTGCAGAAGGCCATTTTCCTTGCGGCCGCTTTCGCGGTTTCCCTCGCTGTGGACGCGCGTCTTCCGTGGATATACAAACACTTCCTTCGCGTCAAATCCAAGGCTGTCAGCATCATCTATCGCAGGGAAAGCCAAAATCTTGTGGCAATCCGCAGGGAGATCCGCAAGTTCTCATTGCTCATTGGGGACACATGACGTTCCTCATTGGGGACCTCATTGGGGACACATGACGTTACCTTTTCATTGGTTCATTGGGGACACAT
>JADFZC010000656.1 GCA_015232735.1 Oligoflexales bacterium
GGTGTCAAAAGGATTCTTGCGGCCATTTTCATAAGCCTTGTCAAAAAAATTATAAAGCCTTACGGCCGGAGGATCCGCTTCAGACACCCTCTGAATGGCCAGTTGAGCCGGAGCGGTTGTCAACTTCATTCTTTCGGAAAATAACTCATTTGGCTCAACCTCGACCTTTCCGTCTTGCCTGTAAACAGTATTGCCAGCACTGTCTCTCAGGGGTTTCATAAATTTGCAGTGATCCACGTTGCAGGCAAATTGATTGGTCGGATCATTGAAATTGCAGACCTTGGTCGTCTCGACAAAACGAAGCCGTGCCTGCTTATTGAGAGTGGAACTTCCAAGTTTTGCCCTGGTATTTGCATCAACCAGCGCATAATTCTCGTATTCTCCACTTTTAAAACTTGAAAATTTAAGAGAAAGAAGCTTGTTAACCTTGATTGTCGTAGTGGCTGCCGCGTTCGGATCACAGGAAGAAAGATGGCTGTAATCGTTGTTATTTGTAAAAACCGTCTTGGCTGCGGCCGTCTTGTTCGGGCGAAGACACGAGTTTACAACAAGCCTTCCGCTTCCATCCAGCGACCATGTCCCATTGGATACAAAGCCAGCTTGATTGTTAAGCTTGAATGCATTGGAGGTCGGTATGATCGTTGAATTCCCCAGAAGCTGCGAAGCAAGCGCTATCGCAGTCTCATTGGCCGTTTCCAGATAATACTGATCGACTGATTTCTTATCGAGACCGATACGGTTCAAAGCAACCTGGCGGAAACTGGAAGCGCCCAAAAGGGCTATCCCGGCAAGCATAACCGTATACTGGAGACTGGCACCGCCACACTCTGTCTTTCCTAAAAACCTCTCCTTTTTCCCGGGTTCATGGCTCAATATTTCGTTTTGTTTCATGACCGCACCTCCCAAAGGCTGTTTCGCCTTTTTAACGGTTCCTCTAAAAAACCTGGGAACCTGCATATTCGTCGATGGGCGCTGGTCCAGGCAGTTTCAGTGCACGTACTGGCTGTTTCCCATATCCGGAGGCGGAATAGTCATCTTTTTTATCTTCCAGCTGAGTCCAAGACTGCGGTCCTTCTCATTAAGATGCCTTTGATCTATTGTTGCCACCATCATCTGCACCAATGTATAGTCGTATGCGTTTTTATTGATACAAACCATTCCGGCGACTGGATAATCGCCGATATTCCGCCAGGGTTTGCCCGAAGGCGGAAGCAGGGGAAAATTGCGTGTTCTCTGTCCGGCAGCCGCAAATTCCGCATAGAGCGACTGGCCTTGGCTGCAGTCAATCGAAGTAAGTTCGGTCCGACATCCGGGATAGGCTTTCAGCTGATCCATCACCTGACTCAGATAGGTGCTGTTCATCTTTGGCAACAGCGTCTCGACGTTCTTTGGGACATCGACGCACTTGTTGGTAATTGTAAATATGGTGGTCGGCAGCTCATTGACATCATCGGTCTTGATATCGTATCTGATAGTTCTTTTGCCTCCCTGGAAAAGTTCTGTCCGCGTAATGGTGACCTTGTTTGGCGGCGCCTGTTCATCAAAAAGAGATACATAGAAAAATTTCCGGATATTGCTCATCCAGAGCATCGATTCCATATCGCTTGCGGCGCTGGCCTCAAGATTTTTCGAGACCCGCGAAAACAGGTTTAGAGATTTGACCCCGAAAGTCAAAACTATCCCCATTATGGCGACGGCCACCATAATCTCGACAAGAGAAAAACCATACCTTCCGGTATTTTCCATATATTGCATCACGTTACGGTTATTCAAGGAAACTCCTTTCCATAAATTATTTAATTCATTTCCCAGACTTCCTTGGTCACATAAAGTCTTCCATCGTTCATCTTGATCGAGTACGGCAGACTGTCGCGCGGACTTGACGACTGAACAAAATTGAATGCCCGAAATACCACCTGAAAACCACGTCCCGGAAGTTCGTTCATTCCAGAGCATGTGAGCACCGTATTCTTGTTGAAATCCCAAAACGTCGATTTTATTTCGACCAAAACATTCTCCCCGAATGCGCACATGTACAGGGAATTGCTGTTCATCAAACTGTAATTGACCTTGAATGATTGCATGCTGTCACAACGATGATAGGCGTCAAATACAAGCTTTGCATTTGGGTTCTGACCGTAAACTTTTTCCGCCTTGCTGGCAAGGTTGCTTACATCCTTATATATTCTTTGTATAAATGGATCGGAACTGTACCGCATCTCGGAAGGAACTCCAAAAAATATCGTCTGAGTCACCTTCCGTTCAGCTGCAATCTGATGGTAGAGATTGCTGAAGCCAGGCTGTGTACACTGCTGATTGACATTTATCTCAGTAGTCCTTCTTTGTATGGAGCGCAACATTTTGGTAATCTCATAGCGGATCAGGTCATCATTTTCAAAAAGGACGTCCCCGGCTTTCTGTTTGCCCTGCATCTGGATCACATCGCTCACCGACCGAAAAGCTATCGTGACAGTAATGATCAAGATAGTCATCGATATGATCTGTTCGAGCAAAGCAATGCCGCTCTCCTGCGAAAATGGCGCAAAAGGTCTCAAAATGACTTTACCCCCTATTGGTTGTTAACCATATAGTTATA
>JADFZC010000657.1 GCA_015232735.1 Oligoflexales bacterium
AGCGTAAACATACCCAATGACTTTGGCAAGGCGTCGGAAGTTGAGTATTACAGGGTTTCATCAAAAAATGAGGCAGTAATAAAGTCTTTAAATGAATTTATCAAGGCAAAGGCGGCCGATATTGCCGCGCTTCGAAAGAAGTGGTCAATAACCGCAGGGAGCTGAGCTGGATTAATTTTTACGCGGTTTTCTTTTCGTCCTGCTTTTGGTTCTTCGTTTCACTGGTTGCGGGCCTGTGTTTCATCGCATTTTCCCTGGGGATTGATATGGCCAGAGTGGTCCCCCGGGGCAGGCTGGGATGAATGGCCACATCCCCGTGTATGCTCTGGGCTATCTTTCGGATGGCCGTGAGTCCGACGCCCCTTCCGGAGCTTGTCGTTATATTGTCGGATGTTGATGTTCCGCAATGGAACAGTATCTCGAAGGGGTCGTTCTCATCGAATGGAATATTGCATTTCCTGGCGATGTCGCGGGCTTTTTCCGCCGATACTCCGCTTCCTCTGTCGGTGACCTCTATGACAACCATTTCCCCATAGATCCTGGTTGACAACTCTATTTCAACATCGTCAATTTTTTCACCATTTTTTAACGGCAAAAGGTATCCATGGTCGACGGAATTTGTAATCGCATGAACCAGAATATCGCCTATCGCGTGAAGCATCTTCTCGTCCCAGTCGCATACCGAGTCTGATATGGTTGCTGATTTCAAGTGTATTCCTTGTTCCGCATGCGACTTGAGGATTGAGTATATAATCGTGGATGCGGTATTGAAAAAGGAGGCGATCTGGCCATGTGTTCCGTTAGATTTTTCAATGTCCCCCATGACATCCGTAAGAGTGCTTGAGAACAGGTATACCTCTTTTTTCATTGAATCCAGAGCAGCCAGGAACATGTTTCTGTCATAGGATTCATGGGCGCGCCATTTGGCAACATAGGATTCCGTCAAATGCGTTTTTTCTATCAGGTTTTTCAGGCCGTATGTTCTGGCATTTCCCTTTATCGTATGCAAATCGACGAATATGCCATTTGGATTTCCTCCCTCTGCTGAGGAAAGGGATTCGTAGATTCTCGCAAGCCTGACCTTGGCATCTGAAAGTATGAATTCAATTTTGGAGCGTCCAACCCGTATTGCGTCTGAAATATGCCGCATTATGGCCGAATTTGTCTTCTGTTCCTCCGCCAGCGTCCTCTCAAGTTCCCTTTGCATCGTAAGATCCTTGATTGAGAGCATGATCTTTATGACCTTGTTTGTATTTTCGTCTGTGATGGGTGCCCACTCGAAACCGGCTATGGCCTTCTTGTCTTTCAGGTTGATGACAGCCTCCTTTATCAGGTGGTGCGAGTTGAGTTCAAATGTGACTTCCTCCTCGTTTAAAATATTAAGTATGCTTGATGCCAACTGATCCCTGTCGTTATCTGATATTTCTATCTTGTCGAGTATGAGCTTGAAGATGTCGGCTCCGGCGATTTCTTCTTTTGTCACTCCGAGAAATCTCATCAGGAAGTTGGAAAACTCCGAGTCTATGCGGTAATCTGTGTCAAAAGTCAAAATTCCCTGTTCGATATGTATGAGAATTTTTTGAATTTTCTTTTTCCCCTCGATGACTTCATAGGTCCGCTGTTCAACCATATTCTGCAGATTATTTGTGAAGTCCTTGACTTTTACCCTCATTTCATCAAAATCTTTTGCAAGCTGTCCTATTTCATCCCTTGAGGAGACTGATACGGTAGCGTTGAAGTCCCCCTCGGCAATTTTCCTGCTTGCCTTTGAAAGAATGTCTATTGGTGAAATAACTGCTTTGTTTGTCGCTAAGACAAGAAGCAAAACCATCAGGGTTCCTGTTATGAGGTTTGCGGAAATGTATCGGAACATGTTGAGTCTGGCTCTTGCGAAAGCCTTTTCAAGTGAGTACTCTATGATAAGATGACCGACAAACCTTGGATCTGATGTGGCATCCGGACGATACCATAATGCCGCTGTCATTCGGCTCATGCTGCCGCTTATATTTTCCTTGTGAAGCTTTTCAAAGGGAATTTTGGAATATGTTTTGATCGGCTGCTGAAGCTTTTCGATGGGAAGCATAAGATCTTTGTCGATTTCAGGTTCAGCTGTTGTTTTGTCTTCGGTTGATATACCCAGAATTTTTGAACCGGACGCTTCCAATTCCTTGCTTTTAAGTCCTACAAAGATCTCGCCATGGGGTGTAACCACCTGAGCCCTTTTCGGGGAACTGGACTGAAAAAGTCCATGAAGACCGGCTTCCGCTGAGACATCGTCGATCTGCCAAAGAGCCATTTCAAAAACCGAAACGGCGTTGGCGGCCTGAATGGATTGAAATTCATCTTCCAGGCGTTCGTTTTCAGCCATTTGACGGCGTACTTCTATATATGCGCTGACAGCCGTCAGAATCGAAATGATTCCGATTACAGAGGACAGTATTTTTGTGTGCAGTCTCACATTTTCCTCCGAATCGATGAAAAGCCTGCAGGGCCTTTCAGTATACGGCTGTATTTTTGAACTGTTTTTGGCATTAGCGCCATCCTGATAAAGAAAAACCTACTTCAACAAGGACATCTACTGGATAATTACAGTGCA
>JADFZC010000658.1:0-1153 GCA_015232735.1 Oligoflexales bacterium
AAAACTCGCCTCCGGAATGGACCCAAATCGGGGTCATCCCCAGGCTGTGGCCATCTATCATTACCAGCTTGCACAAAGTAAGATCGAATGCGCAGATGAAACTGAAAATGCCATGGAAAAGAGCATAGATCCACCATTTGACCCCGGAAATATAAAGGACGAGGCTGAAATAAAAAGCAGTGAGGCAAAGGGGATGGAGAGTGAAATCAAACCGGAAAATCCCAGTGAAAAGATGAATGATAAATCATGTGTATCAAAATATATTAAATATGCAAGGGAGCATATTCCCTCGGAAACAAGACATCGCGTCACGCTCAGGGACGAAGGAAGGTGTACCTGGGTAAGTCCGGAAGGAAAAAGGTGTGAAGCAAGGAACTACCTTCAGATAGACCATATCAAAATGGTGTGTGATGGGGGAAGTAATGATATTGAAAACTTAAGGTTGTTGTGTTCGACTCATAATCGTTTGGAATCTTATGCAAACCTGGAAAACAGACATTTGAATGATACCTTTTTTAGAAACAACTTCATATTGTTTTCCCGAGAAAACGCCTATTCATCCCTACCATGAAGTTTTTGACTTTTCGTAGTGCAGGAAAAGCCCATTCAAAATGACTTCATGAGACTTGGATGATGAAACATTAATCCGGGATGCTATAAAAGACCCATATCACATGGCATCTAACAAGAGATTTTGCAGGGCAGCAAGAGATGCATGCCATTATTCAAAAGAAAATAGCATAATTTAATCTTCAATGATATCCTTATCACCAGCCAGCCTTCTTCAGCTGGGAGACTTCAAAGGGAGGCAAAATTCATTATATGAAAACCATATCGAATATCATGTTTTTATTCACATGTTCTCTATTCGTAAGCTCTTGCGCCACAAATGCGCTATTTGTTTGTAATTCGAAAAATGCAAAAACATGCTACGAGGAAAAATCATGGGATATCAAAGCCGACAATCTTCATGCTCAGGAATGTATAGCTCTCATGCAAAATTACGATAAAAACGACACTAACCGTACCTATCAATGCCGAGACAGGTTTAATAACAATCCAAATCGCATCAAACCCTAACAAACTGTAGTTCGCTGTAAATATGGAATCATCTCGGTTTTGAAGATTTGGTTCAGTCGTGTGTCCCCACCAT
>JADFZC010000658.1:1253-2594 GCA_015232735.1 Oligoflexales bacterium
TCAGTCGTGTGTCCCCACCATTTCGTGTGTCCCCACCATTTTCATCAGGTCAAAGTTGCATTTTTCCCGATCCTCCGCCCTCATCTTATCCAATATGCCGGCAATTTCTCTTTCCATGGGCGGTCTGTCCCTGACGTACAGGAACACCGCGCTGATCAAATCCCTGATATACTGATTTTCCTTGTAACAATAATCCCTGTTTACCTTTCTGCCATCTGCATAAGGACTTGAATAAAAGGCTTCCTCGATTGCCTGAAATATCTGGCTTGAAAGACTGTTCAGCTTCTCGTAATGCAAATTCGCCTCAAAATTATCTGTCCCATCTTTAAGGAAAGAAAATTCCTGCTTGAACCTCTCGACCAGACTTTCCGAGATGATGCCCATATTTGTCGGAAGTTCCCAGCTCGCTCCATACTCGGCCGCGGCCTTTTCCATGACCTGAATGACACCTGCCGCCTTAAGCTCGGGACCCTTCAGCTCATCAACCTTCGGCAAATCACCCGGATTTTTTCTTCTGTAATATTTCTTTGCCTTTTTTCCGAACTCTGGATCGTCAACATAATCATCGAAAGTAGAGGGTCTCAGCTCGAAAGGCTCTTTCTTTAAGACGTCATCGCTTTTTACTATCCTGTACCTGTAGACTTTCTTGAAACCCTTTTTATGGAAGACAAGATCGTTGAACAGATAGAACGCCGCGTGATCCTTTGAATGTTCGGTATCATAAAGGACAAGATCCCCAAACTGCGGCTTTTTGACCTCATCGAAATATCTTTCAAGATAAAGCTCAAACTCCTTGAGATCAACATAAGTTCGTTCATCAACCTTCTGCAGCGATGAAGCGATCAGAGCCGCGTTGTAGCAGTTGGGACCACTGTAACTGGAACTCAATCTGTTGAATAATTGCCTGATTTCCTTTGGAAAATAAGATGTGACGTCAAACAGCCGCTCTGAAGGAAACTGCTCTTTTATCTGCTTTTCCGCGCTTTCCAGATTTTCCGATATTTCAACAGGTTTGTGGTCCCTCTCGAGATAATGCGCAGGTATTTTCTTTTCGATAAGCTTTTCAAAGGCATCAGCATCAACACCACCCGCAACCATCGCAAGCAGCCTTGTGCCCTTGTTGTTGCCCGGAACAAAAAACTCAAAATCTTCGAGGGCATATTTTTTATATAGCTGTTGATCCTCCGAACTGCTCCCGGATAGCCTCACAGACCACTCTTCAGAACGATCATATCCGCATCCTTCAAGGATGACTGTGATAAGAGATACCAGAAAAAAGGCTGTTTTTACTCTGTTCTTCATTTTTAGACCTGTCAATTGCGGTTAAGACTCCTTATAAAC
>JADFZC010000659.1 GCA_015232735.1 Oligoflexales bacterium
AGGATTTTTTAGGCGACGAGCAACGCCGAGTCATGGCTTTTTCAACAGGCTCTAATCATCCCGCTCTGAAAATGGCGTAGTTCAAGCCATTTGGAACACCCTTGTAAAAATGATACGTGCTGACGCCCTTGTCCCTGCCACAGTTATAGAGGGTATAATCACCGTATATTTTAAGAAATTCCACAGCGACCGTATTGTTTGTATCCACCGTGTAAACCTTTCGGAACTGTTCATCCGTGCATACAACATTTGTCAACAGCTCTTCACCGCATTCTCCCACTATGCTTGTACTTGAAGACGATGAAGGCTTCCATACCAGACCGGCGTTGTTACATTCCTCTACGGTCTTTCCCGGAGTATTTGGAGGAAGGGGCACCAGCGAGGCTTTGGTTGTCGCGGTCGGGGTGGTTATCGTATTTCCTCCGGTTGTCCCGGTATTTGTCCCCGAAGAAGTGTTCGCGCCTGGATTTTGAGTCTCCCATTTTATATCATCAGACGGCGTGATAGTTTTTGTTTTTTTGTTGACCACGGTGCCACCTGTAGTCTCTTCATCGACGCCTGTTTCATCAACGCCGGCATTCCCGGGTTCTTCCAAGTCGCCACCCTTTGGCTTTACAGTGGTATTGTCATAATTCCCGCTTGGAGGAGGGGGTGCAGTATTGCACGCAAGAATAAAGAGCGGTAAAAACAAGAAAAACTTCGTAGATTTTTGCGGTAAGAAAACCATTCGTTTTTTCCTCCAGATCAAACAAAAAGTTCGCATGAAACCGGCATATGTTAGTACAGACAAAATAGGGCTTATATAAATTGATGCAATTTTCGATCCAGGCACGGGCTGTTTTCTTCTTGATTTTTTCTATTAGTATCAAAAGATTACACCGAAAGAAAACCTTGCACTCCATGCGATATGGAATAAAAACGACAATGGGTACAAGAATCTTCAATCATTGAAGGACGTAATTAACTGTTTTTACGAATAAAAACCATATCAGACAGAACGACTTATATGTCATATGGCGGCAAATTATTACAGTGATACTTATATAAGCCTGAATTGAAAGGAAATTTATGAAAAATGCGACGAGAGAGACTTGAACTCTCACGTCCTTGCGGACACTGGCTTCTGAGACCAGCCTGTCTACCAATTTCAGCACCGTCGCCTAAGTTTGCCAAAGCCAAAAATGAAAGCTAATGTTAAATCATTCGAAGGTCAAGCGGAAACTGTTTCGTCACAAATTTTGTGCAAAATCTAAAATTTGTGACAATAATCTTATCTCTCGGTTCAATATGCCGGCTTCATTATCTGTCAAAAACTTTTCAATCCATTTTTGCAGCAACTTTAGGCTATAATATTCAGTAAATCCAATTTATGAAACAAAAACTGGAAGCATGTAATGAAACGAGTCATGATTTTTTTTATCTGGATTTCGATCGTTCATACGGGACCCCTGTTCGGCGTGATAAAAAAAAGCAAATCATCGCACAGTATGCGTTTTACCCGGCAGGAAATAGATCTGCTGATTCAGGATCTGGGTATGGATGACTGGAAAAGAAAGGAGCTTATGAATCTCTTTTCAAGAAAGGAGGTCCGCAAGCTTTCTGACGTCGTGGAAATCAACGTGAAGTCCCCCATAATACTTCAACCTGAAAAATATGCTCATTTTATCAAGCCGGAATCACTTAACACGGCCAAGGAGTTCAAAAGGAAATGGAACAGCACCCTTCTTGCGGCATCAAAAAAATTCTCTGTTGATCCAAACATCATCATAGGAATCATGCTGGTAGAGACAAGACTTGGAAAATTCATAGGCGAATATCCATTGATATCCGTATTCGCATCGGTATATATCGGTTCCCGCGAACTCGCAAAAGATCCCCAATACCTAAATCTTAATCCGGAACAGAAAGACAGGATATCCCGCAAATCCAAATGGGCCCTGTCCGAGCTGAAGGCGCTTCTTGCCATTAAACGGAAATATCCCAGGCTTGACATTGCAAGAATCCAAGGGAGCTTTGCCGGGGCATTCGGGATATGTCAGTTTCTGCCCTCCAGCTATGTAAAATGGGCGATCAATTCCAGCGGGAAAGGGTATCCGAACCTGTTCTACGAACCTGATGCAATATTTTCCATCGCAAATTACCTAAGCTCTCATGGCTACGGTACAGACAAAAGCATCGAAAACAGGAGAAACGCACTCTGGAAGTACAATCACAGCGATGTCTACGTCAACACAGTCATAACGGTTGCCGAGGAAATGGGAAGAAGCCCTACAGTAAGATAGATAGTCGCTGGCGCGAAATGCGCCAGCGACGTATCCTGACGAGCACAGCGAGTATAGGATCTCCCCGAAATTTCAACATATTTCAAACGTTTGTCCCAATAAAGCCCGACCGGCGCGAATCTTTGCCCTTGACTCGTGCGGATTATCGAGGCAGAAACATCTGCAATTCAAGAATTTTCTTAACAAGGCAGGACAAATGCAAAAAGTAAATGTTATAAGCCATCCGCTCGTTCAGCACAAATTAACCATCATGAGGAAAAAGGAGACCAGCTGCAATAAATTCAGGACTCTCCTTACAGAGCTTAGCAC
>JADFZC010000660.1 GCA_015232735.1 Oligoflexales bacterium
GTGAAGGGGGAACTGGAGCGGCAAGTCTGAGCAGCATCATTCATGCCGGTCTGCCTTTGGAACGAGGGGTCAGTGATGTTCATCAAACTCTGGTGCTGAACGGTATTAGAGACCAGGTCAAGCTCAGGGCGGATGGCGGATTAAAATCCGGGATGGAATTTGCCAAAATCATTGCGCTTGGCGCCGAAGAGATATCCATCGGAACCCCGCTGCTGATCGCTGAAGAGTGCATCTTTTGTCGCGGCTGCAGCAAGGGGAAATGTCCTGTTGGTATTGCCGGTGGCGATCAGGATGGACAAAACAAGAGGTTTATGAAGGGAGTTGTGCGCGACGGCATGAGTTCGGATGAAGCGGTATTTGAGCGTTATCGCGAGGCGAGGGACGGAGTTGTCCGTTATCTCGAATGCCTTGGAGATCACCTGAGAAATATCCTTTACTCCCTGAATCTGCGTCATCCTAGGGAACTTGTCGGCCGCGTGGATCTTCTCTATCAGGTTGTGACTGGGAATTCGAAGTGGGATCGCCTGGACCTCAGTGACATGCTGACTGATTACAAGGAGTATTCACAGATTCATGGTGAGATCAGGTTGAACAATCATACGGTTTCAGCAATCAATCGGGAAATTGTAAACATTGCCGGCAGTGTTATGGATGGTTCATCGGACGAGGTGCGCGCAGATTTCCGTTTACGGAATTCCGATCATACAATCGGGGCAACCCTTGCTGGCGAATTTGCCATGAGAGGGGGAATAAAAAATGGTGCTGCAGTTCATATTCATACACATGGTTTTACCGGACAGGGGTATGGATTTGCCGCTGTCAGCGGCATGAATCTTTATCATGAGGGTTATGTGAATGACGGAGTTGGTGAACTGATCAGCGGCAATGCCCGAATTGTCATTGTACCTGCTCCTGGCCATACCTGTGAGACGTCTGCCCATCTCGTCGGCAACGCGGCTGCATATGGAGCCACAGGAGGGACGGTCTATATCAGGGGGCGCACCGGGCAACGTTTCGGCGTACGTAACTCGGGGGCTATTCTCGTTTGTGAAGGTGTCGGCAAATATGCCTTCGAATATATGACCGGGGGAATTGCCGTGGTCCTCGGAAGGTGTGGCAGCTGTGTTGGTTCCGGTATGACGGGGGGCGAAATATTCATCTATGATCCTGAAGGTTATAACCGGCTTCGGCTGCATGGCGATGTGAAGATTGATACAGAGCCGCTCGATGAAGCCCGGCGGGAGTCTCTTCGAAATTTGATTCAGGATTATCTGGAGAAGACGGTGAGTCCGGCGGCTAAGGATGTCCTTTCGTGTTGGGATGAACAGATCGGTTGTTTTCTCCATGTGATTCCGAAGGATTGATGGTTACTTTCAGCCTTTCTAAGGAATTACAGCTGCGGTTTGATCATAATTTTGGCGAGTGACACGCAAATACAGGCGAAGCCAGGACACACAAAGTTATCTTTCTCTTTAATATATTGAAATAACAATAACGGGCGTAAACCCGGCCCTGAAGGATGAGGTTTCCTTGAACTTGATGAAAAGGGACAGGTATTACAATTTAAGCTGTTTTCGGATGAAATCCTGCACGCCATATTCAAGATACCGGTCTAGTTGGCTTTTAGGAATTGTCGTGATATTCCCTATAGTCTTCCGGCAGCGTTCTGCCCCGCACATGCATTTTTGTGACATGATCCACAGCCCATCGACAGGAACTGCGGAAGAGTAATCAAACGTGATCTCTTCATCCGGTTCGATATTTCTTATAGCTACCAAATCACATTTGTTTTTAAGAACGGCGTTGGGTTCACATGAATGGTTGAAATTAATAAAAGGTGCTTCGATATCCATGAATAATCCCGCTTCGATCTCAAGGGGATCGTCAACGGTTCTCGTCAAAGAGGATGATATCCGTTGCATCATATCCCTGAGAGTGTAAATTTTGCCTTCAAACGTGCAGATGATCTCGTGAGGCTTAATGGCACATCTGGCAAAACAACCGTTTCCATCCGGGGCACATTTCGGTGATTTGGAGACATAAAACTTCCCATCTTTTATTGCAGGCAATGATGACATTTTCCTTTCCTTCACCTTTCAAAAAATTTCCATTGTCCAAAAATTTTTCATTTCTTACTACTCATGTCAATAGAACACGTTTCAACTCGAAAATTAGTCAATTTTCAGGACAGATAGGTTTAATACCCCGCGATTTGAAATCACATCTCTTTCCGCATTCGAATACAATTATTGTAACTCAAAGGAAAAGACAGGACATTTTTTTTACCTGCAGCCTTCCGTATCCATTGAATAAAAAAAGTCCAAATCCTGGAACAACTTTTGCATATTATTGGAATAGGTTCCACCCATTTTTTTAAGTTTTTATCCAAATATTGATCACATCGATCGGATAAAAATCAGGTTTTCAATGAGTTAAAACCTTTAATGAAACAGAAAAACAGGTGTGTTTTGAAAATGATGCGATTTAATGATAATAAAAATATGGCCTCTATTGATATGAAGAGATGGCTCCTTTGTTGTGCATACGTGCTCCTCCCTGTCTTGGTTATTCAGCTATGCTCTATTCCC
>JADFZC010000661.1 GCA_015232735.1 Oligoflexales bacterium
ATCAGGTGAAAATGCGACAAATATGACATCATTTAAATAGCCCCTGAAGGTATGAAAACTATGTCCTTTAGTGAAATCCCAAATTCTTACTGTATGATCCCAGCTTGCCGAAGCGACATATTTTTGGTCCCTGGAAATAGCGACTGATTGGACGCACCAGCCATGCCCAGAAAGACGGTGTTCACATTGAAACGATTTCACGCCAAATATTCGAACATCATTGTCGAACCCTCCAGATATGAGATGTTCCCCATCCAAAGAAAAAACCATTGAACTCACCATATCTTTGGGTCCATTACGAACGCAGGAAATTATTCCCTTCTCAAGGTTCCAGATGGAGATACCCTTGCTTACCCCATTTGCAGCGGCAAGAACACGGCCACATGGAGAAATCGCCATTGAACTGACATAACCACCCTGATTTCGAATGATTGCTTTTGAATCACCTGTATCAATATTTGTACGCCGAACTAGTCTACTATAGATTAGGTCGTCATCGATAGAACTGCAGCTGATGACGAACTTTTCATTCTTTTCAAGATAGACTTTTGATGCATAGGGACCTAAAGTGCGAACTTTCTTTTCTGATGCAAGATCCCATAAGTTAGGTCCGGGCCAGCCGCCAGATACAAGATACCGAAGATCCTTGTCGACGGCGATCGATCTGACCATATTATCGTTGTGGTAAAATGTCTTTAGGCATTCTCCTGATTTCATACACCAAATTTTAATTGTTTGGTCACCGCTAGCTGAAACGATCCATATACCATTAAGGGGCACTGTCACAGATACAACACCTTTTTTATGCCCCGTAAGAGTCATCCGGCATTTCCAATTTTTCCTGTCCCAGACTTTGATCGTATGATCCTCGCTTCCGCTGATGATCTCATTTCCATCCGGAGTGGTAGCGATTGATGTAACTACATTCTTATGTCCGGCGAGAGTGGCGATACAATTTTGGGACTCGATTTCCCAAATATTGATTTTATCACCACTCGCAGATAAAAGATATTTTTCATCCTGTGTAATTGCCAATGATGAGACACCGCTTTCATTTCCATTAAAAGAGCATATTAGCCTTCCATTTTCAATGTCCCACTTATAAATGGAATTTCCCCTGCCTGCTACGAACAAAAATTTTGCGTCTCGAGTTATGGTAAGCGCCTCAACGGAAAACCCATGGTCAAAGCTGCGAAGAAAAGCACCCCTATGGAAGTCCCACATGAGAACGAACCCATCACTCCCACCTCCGGTAAAAAGAAGGGTTTCATCCTTGTCCATGGCAATTGCGCAGAGCCCGGAATGGCGGTCACAACAATGATAGAATTCTTTTGTTTTTATATGGCTATCAATTATTCCTTTCACTGGATCAAAAATGGCCGGACAACCGTTTTCTTTTTTCGCAAAATCTTGAATGGCATCAGGCTTACGTACAGAACTCATGCAGACCCCCTTCCATATCTTTTATTTTGCCAGGGTATTAGGCATCACTTCTGGGATTCAATGGTAATAGCAGATGATTTTCCTAAAGTTCTTCACCGGGACAGTGGTAGGTGTCTCTTTGCGACTTTTTCTTTACGACTTTTTGGCATGTGTCGGTATTTAATTAGTCGCTGGCGGTTTCAGCGCCAGCAGACGCATCCTAAGCCCTAAAGGCGAATGATCTGTCACGAAATATCAGCATGTTACAATAGATCCTATGCGAGCTAAGGCTCGCCAGGATACGTCACATGCCAAAATGATTTTTTTTGTCACAAGATTCGCTTGGGCTGCTTAAATCGACAGTGCAATGAAAACACAGTAATGACAAAATTGGATTTTCATCATTGAATCGATATCTCGGTCAGTCTCTGGCCGGGTTTCCTGCCGCGGCGTGAGGTCAACGTCCTGCGTTTCTCCAAAGCGGCTGCAGCTCCCTGGATTTCCCGCAGTCCCTCCTTCATTATTTCATACAACTGGGCCTCCAGTTCATCCGCTTTGTTTCTTGTTTCATGGATGCGCTTCGTCAGGGTTTGCTTGCTTTTTTCAAATAATGCCGATAATTCCGTATCGATTCGATCAGAAGATATTCCAATTTCCCGCGGCATGGATTGCACATATTCCTTCTCGGCCTGCGCCAGCGCAATCTCGCCGTCAAGCCAGGATGTCTCCAAAAGAAGAAATGCGTTCACCTCTTTTGGGGTGGAACCAATGATCGTGAACCATGGGTTTTCAAGTGATGATCCGTCTGCCGGCAAATCAAACGACCTGAGCACATTCCCAAGTAAAAGCCGAAGCGCCTTTTCCAGATCCAGCCTTAAATCGTCATTGTGCATCATCATGGTATCATATAAAGGCCATCCCAAAACTTTGGAGTCTCTTAGTATCTTTCCGATACTGGACCTGATTGATTCGACGGACAAGCCGCTTCCTGGCAGCGACATGCCGATGGTATTATGGCCATTGTTGGGGCTGTGGTCATCGATGAGGTGGAGGTAGTATCTTACCTTGTCAAACAACTTCTTTTGACGCCTTTTTTTCATCAACTGCTTTCGGGGTATTTCAAAAAACTCAAAATCAATGACAATTTTATCGAGATTCTCTCTCT
>JADFZC010000662.1 GCA_015232735.1 Oligoflexales bacterium
AATGGACTGCAGGGAGATTTCTTCAGGAGATATCTCGGCCAAGGATATCCTTTTGTCTGGAGAATCGATAAGACAGAAGCTGGTCAGTATCGAGGAAAAAATTGAATCCGCCAGACAGAACCTGGATGCAGAAGATCAAAAAATCCAGGCCAAGGCGAAAAGCATTCAATCTGCCCTTGAGGTCGAGCTTACAAAAATAACCGAGCAGGTGAATGCGGACAGGACTTTTGTCCAGGATTCAAGAAGGGCTCTGATGACCCAGGCTGACAAGGACAGGTCGGATAATTTCCTGAGGTATGAATCTTTGGTCGAAAAAGCCAACGAGGACAGGAGCAATGTTGAAAAGGAAAGGGTTGAGATCTACAAAAAAATTGACGAGGTTAAGGAGGATGTTTCCCAGAGGGAGGCAAGATATCTGGAGAAAATCCAGGCTGCCCAGGCTGTTGATGAAGACGGCCGCAAGCTTATCATGGAAAAACTCAGCAGATACAGACAGAACAATAACGCCGCGCATACCGAAGCTGAAAACCGCCTTACGGAACTGGAGGGATTATTTTCAAGCACCGAACCGGGTGACACTTCCCTGTGTTTGAAAACCCCGGGCTCAGGGCAGGACCTTGCGCTGGCGATAAGAGACAGCGAAAAGAGGGTGAAAAAGATCATTGAAATAAAGGCTGATTCAGGCTCCTTTCCAGATGTAAATATCAATGGGAAACTTTATTTAAAGGATGATTCCGGTTTGCAGGGAGACGGCTCCGAAAGCAGGCAGGATGTCCTTGGATCGCTCAGAAGTCTTGAAAACCGTTTTGCAAGACAGGAAATGGGAGGTGATTCATCCATAGATATTTTAAGGCCCTTGAGGGCCGGCGACAGGGTTGCCCTTGGCCTGAATGTCTCAGAATCAGGCGGCAAAAAGGATATCCCATTGATAGTCGGAAGCTATGATGCAAGCTCCGGCGGTCAGAAGGTTGGAATAAATACGCCTGAGCCCTCCTCGGCGTTTCATGTTCACGGGGAGTCAAGGTTCGAGGATGATCTTCAGATTGAAAAAAATCTTTATGTCACAGGTGATTCCAAATTCAAGTCATCCCTTCAGGTGCAAAAAAACATGCTGGTCTCCGGAGATGCGAAAATGAAGGGCAGCCAGCAGGTCCAGAGAAATTTCTATGTTCTTGGTGATGCGAAAATAGGAGGAAATGTCACCTTTCAGAGGGGTGCTGAAGTTCATGGTGAAACAAAAATGAAGGGGGATCTTCATGTTTTGGAAAACATCGTGACCTATACAAACGGGGAACAGGACGGCAAATATCTCAAGGCAAGGATTGAAGACCTTGAAATTGAAGTCGCTTCCCTGAAAAGGAGCATAGCCGAGTTGAAACAGAACAATACCCTGAAAGGAAATATCGAGAATATCGTCAGGGACTACTGTGAAATCTACAGGCTAAACCCCAAGATTGAGTAGATCATCAAATATGCCAATAAATATAAGGTTATAGCTGTGGAAATTCATTGGATTCATAAGTCCCGATTTTGAACCACGCCGGATATTACCCCCCGATTTCCAATCTATTTGTCAATTGTAAGAATTGATTTGCTAGCTCAATGAATCCCATCTGTTGAACTGGCGAATTTTATGCATAACCGCCGCTTTTCATGATGGGAGGTAAAGCTTTGAATTCATTTTTTCGATCAGGCAGGTGGTGGGTGTTATGACCTGCCTTCAGGCATATTGGTAAAACATAACCTGAATATCGTGAAGGGCCTGAAAAAGAAAAAATGGAGGTACTTGAATATGAAGCCTGGTCAAGGAGTCAGCAAAAAAATATTTCTTTTGGACGATGATCCGACATATCTTCTCATAATGCAGAGAGCTGCGGAGATGGAGGGTATCGAACTCGATATCTACTCCTCGTTTCATGACATAAGAGCCGCTGGAGCCTTAAATTCATATGATGGGGCGATAATCGACTATGATCTGGAAAGTGTTACGGGCATAGAGATTTGCGAGTATTTAAGTTCAATGAAACATTCGATTCCGCTCGTCATGGTCAGCAGATTCAAAACGATCCCCAAAAACAGGAAGTTGCCCGAAAATGTCAAACTGTTTATCCCCAAATCCGCAGGATATCAAAAAGTCTTGAAGGCGGTTGCTGGAATTAATGAATGAATTTGGTGACTTCCCAAAAAAAGTCTGGGTGACTCGAGGTGCTGATCCCTGTGGAATCCCGGGTTTCCGCTTCCCGATACTAGGCTCCCGATTGACGATCCCGCTCCCGATTCCGATTTATATCGCAAACTTACATCTGTCGGGAACGGGATCAGGATCGTCAATCGGGTACCCAAAAAATCTCAAGTCCGGGGAGGAGGATCGGGTTACCGGATGTTATTGAGAACTTACAGATCCTGTACTTATCTTCGGTGTTGCTTGTCGTCTTTGGCGCCGGCAGCTAATGATTACAAAAAGCGGAGCTAAAGAATCTGTGTTTTTGGCCGAAACCTTCTTTATGGCGATCGATTGTATATCAAGATCGCCAAGGGACAAAATGATGAATTTTATTAAACCTGCAAAATATTCTTCCAACAAAA
>JADFZC010000663.1 GCA_015232735.1 Oligoflexales bacterium
CGTCAGGCAACATATCGAAGACGGAGGGAAAAACCGAAAATGCCGACAGACCAGTTCCCAACACCGCTCCGATACTCTCTCCAGATGAACTTAAAACAGCAAAAAAACCTTTTTCAAAAAGACCATTTGAGAAACTCATAAAGGACGAGATCAGTTATGACATGCGAAGGATAACCGCGGCGCTCTGGTTTTCCAGCGAAGGTGCCGAACCCAGATTTGTGGGACATCTCATATTTGAATATTCTCTCGAAAAGGCCTTCATGAGAGCCAGATCGACCATGATTCGCCTTATAATATCAAACGTGGTGACAGGAATCCTCATGATGCTCCTTCTTGTTCTGGCAACCGAGAAGTTCGTGATATCGCCCATCAGTGTCCTGTCCGGCGCCAGCAGGAGAATCGCCGAGGGAAATTTCAACGACAGGATTTCCGTGCCATCCAGGGATGAGATAGGTGAGCTGGCGCAGCACTTTGATGAAATGCGGGTGAAGGTGAAGGATTTCACGGAAAACCTGCAGCAGATGGTCGAAATGAGGACACTCGAAGTGCTCGACGGGAAAAGGAAGATACAGAAAATCCTGATACATATTGAACAGGGGATATTGACGTTCGACAATAAAAACAAGATAGATACGGAATTCTCCGATTTCATGATGCGGTTTCTGGAACTTCCCAGGGAGTCGATAGCGGGTGCCAACCTGTTTGATCTTATAATAAACAAGACACAGCTGTCTCCCAACGACAGGGACCAGCTTGCGGCCTCCCTCGTTTCAATGTTCGACGAGGATGAAATCTGCTTCATGCTGAATTCGGAGCATCTTGTCAAGGAAACCGTAATAAGCCTGAAGGATAGCAACTATATCATAGGACTTGAATGGACCCCGATAATCGATGAAACGACCGGGAGAATAAGCAAAATGATGCTCTCCATAAAAGATCTTACAAAGCAGAGGGAGCTTGAAAACAGGCTGAAAGAGGAAAAGGCGGCGAATACAAAAATGATGATTCACATTTCCGACACCATCAAAGTAGGCCGCCAGAAGATGGAACAATCCCTTAAGGAATTTGACGCCAGGCTTCTCCAGGTGGATAATTCCCTCGCAGCAGCCGATGGCGGCAATCCCAACGGAATATTCATAGACCTTCATACTGTAAAAGGCACTGCAAGGACGCTCGGCCTCACGCTCATAATCGAGGCCGCGCACGCATCTGAAAACTTCGTCGCCAAATGGCGCTCCGGCGAATCCTACGACAGAAAACTGTTTCTCGCCTCTCTTGACATGCTTAAGAATGAGATAAGGCAATATGGAAATACCATCAGGATCATAATGGGGGAGAACGATGCCAAAATCACCGGCCATTCGGTTGAACAGCACACTTCATCCTTTCTGTCAGTACTGGCGTTTCTCGTAAACTCGAATAAAAAACATCTCAACGAGGCGGGACTGGGAATCAAATCCGTAACAATATGCGATGAGGTATGCGATTGGGATGAAACAATGCTCCAGCCCATTTCGGACATCATGGTTCACGCCTTTGCTAACTCTGTGTCGCACGGATTTATAACGCCGCAAAAGAAAAACGGCCGCTCAAGGGATATGGAAATAGCGATAAATGCCAGAAAATACGGGAACAAGGCAATAATCGAGATATCCGATAACGGCCAGGGGATTTCACTGGAGAGGATTCGTGAGATCGCGTTGAGGAACAATGTGCCCTTTGACGAGACATCGCCTTACGACGTGCTTTTTCATAATGGTTTTTCCACCGCGACGGATGTTACTCATTCGTCGGGGCGAGGCGTGGGACTTTCGGCGGTGAGGAAAATTGCCAACAACATGGGAGGAGAGGCCGACATAATATCGAGCGAAGGAAAAGGGACCACCCTGACCATTTCCATCCCGATTGAAAAAATATTGAGACAAAAGGCGGCCTGACCTAAGACAGGTTTTTTCATTTTTATTTTTAAAATGACCGGTTTAAAACCCTCGCCTTTAGGCGAGTATATTTTTTTCTTTTTTAACGCGGATCATGCAGAATGTGCAGATTTTACGAAAAATAGGAAGTGACAAGATAAAATCTGTCCGGCTTCCTGCAATAAAATGAAAGCCCTCCGGGATTCTCCCACATTTTGTCAAAATTAATGGGAAACCGGCGAATTTGGAGTTAAAATAGTCATATTAGACTGGCAAATGAATTGATATGCGATAAATACGTGTCCGTTTAAACGATTAGACATATTCACCCTCTTTTGACAACCGGCAAGAGGTATAGATGAAATTACAGACCAAGATTCTTTCCGCCGTAATTGGAATTATTTCCATAATCACGATCACAGGCGCTTTTCTTGAGGTCAGATACCAGATGGCGGAAAATGAGAAAATCGAGGATGAGTCCCAGTTCATTCAGGCGGCGAATGTTATTTCCACGTTTGAGCTTGCTCTCTGGAATATCGATGTCAATTCAGCGGAGGCGGGACTTCTGGGATTGTTTGAATCAGCCTCAGTCAAGAGGGCTCAGGTTTTCGATGCCAAGGGAGAACTGTTCACAGGATTGAGCCTGCCCTCGGGCGATAAGTCAAATACG
>JADFZC010000664.1 GCA_015232735.1 Oligoflexales bacterium
AAATAGGCCGAGACGGTCTTTTCCTCAAGGAAAGACTTGAAGGGGGCGGAGTGGACACATCCTGTCTTTCAATCGGAGCAGGGGCGACAGGGCACGCCATGATACAGGTGAACAGCAAAGGAGAAAACTCCATCGTGCTTTTCGGAGGAGAGAACCTAAATATTCTTCCTTCTGAAATTGAAAGCACCCTTGGAAAATTGAAAGAAAAATGCTCCCACCTGCTTTTGCAGAACGAGATAAACGGCACTTCCGATATAATGAAACTTGCCGGTTCCATGGGATTCAGGATTATTTTCAATGCGGCGCCAATGAATGGACAAATAAAAGAGTATCCTCTGGAACTTGTCAACCTCTTTCTTCTTAACGAGATAGAAGGCGCCGGGCTTACAGGCAGGGACACTCCGGATGAGATTCTTGATTCGATGAAAAAACTCCATCCTTACGCCTCGACACTTTTGACCCTTGGGTCAGAGGGAGCCGTCTATCAGGACAGCGAAGAAAAAATATCCGTCCCGGCTGAACGGGTGGAACCTATCGATACCACCGCGGCCGGCGATACCTTCATAGGTTTTTTCCTTGCACATCTTTTAGACAAAAAAGCAGACAAACACCTCGCTTTAAGAATTGCCTCCAAGGCTGCCGCGGCATGCATAAGGAAAAAAGGTGCGGTGGATTCCATACCATTTCTTGAGGAACTCCGATGAGTCACGACAGCCTGTTTTTATAATCGACATACCCAAACTTTTTCACCACATGGAAATCCCCGCTTCTTGAATCGAAAAGGGCTATGGCCGGATGCCTTACACCATTGAACATGGTGGTCTTGACCATGGAATAGTGCGCCATGTCAAGAAACACCAGCCTTCCGCCGATCTCAAGAGGATAATCAAACGAGTAATCGCCTATCACATCACCCGCAAGGCACGTTATGCCCGCAAGCCGATAGGTATATCTCTTTTCACCAGGATGACCGCCTGAGACAATGTTTGGTCTGTACGGCATCTCAAGGACATCCGGCATATGCGCCGAAGCCGAACTGTCCAGAATCGCGATCGGACCCTCATTATCGATTATATCAACTACCGAGGTTACGAGAACACCCGTATTCAGCGCCACCGCTTCGCCTGGCTCCAGATAAACAGCCACGGCGTATCTTTCCTTGAAACTGCGAACAAGCCTGCAAAGCAGATCTATGTCATAGTCATCCCGGGTGATATGATGTCCGCCTCCGAAATTCACCCATCTGAGACCGCCTAAATAAGCCCCGAAACGTTCCTCAAATACAGACAGAACCCTGGCAAGTTCATATGCGTTTTGCTCGCATAATGCATGAAAATGAAGACCCGAGATTCCCTGAAGCGAATGTCCGGGAAAATCCCCGGCTCTTATTCCCAGGCGGGAACGAGGCGAGCACGGATCATAAATGGCTGTGTGACCGACAGAGCATTCCGGATTAACGCGCAGACCGCATTCAATATGTTTACCGCTGTTTTTTATAACTGGCCTGTAACGTTCCCACTGCCCGAAGGAGTTGAACACGATATGGTCGGACAGTTGTATCAATTCTGCAATATCTTCGTCAGTGTATGCCGGCGCGAAAGAATGCACCTCTCCTCCGAACTCCTCGCGCCCCAGCCTTGCCTCGTAAACCCCGCTGGCACAGGTCCCGGCAAGAACCTTTCTGATTTCAGGGAAAACCGAAAACATGGCAAATCCCTTGAGCGCAAGAAGTATCCTGCACCCGGCCTTTTCCTGCACGCTGTCGAGTATCGCAAGGTTTTTTCGGATGAGCTGCCTGTCGACTACAAAACAGGGGGTCTCAATCTCTTTTATTTTCAATTCTTCAAGAAAGTCTCTTGCCATGGCAATCCATATTTGTTCAGCATTTCCATAAACGGATCGGGATCAAGCTGTTCCATGTTGAAAACACCCTCTCCGGTCCAAGCCCCTTTCATCATCAACATGGCGCCAATCATGGCAGGTACTCCGGTCGTATAAGATATGGCCTGAGATTTTACCTCCCTGTAGCATTCGGCATGGTCGCATATATTGTAAACAAAATATTCCCTCTGCTTGCCGTTTTTCACGCCCCTGATCTGGCAGCCTATGCAGGTCCTGCCCTTTGTAAGAGGTCCAAGCGATGCGGGATCAGGCAAAAGCGCCTTGAGGAACTGAAGAGGAACAATCTCCTGTCCGTTGTACTTGACAGGATCGATGCGCGTCATTCCCACATTCTGAAGAACCTCAAGATGCTTCAAATAATTATCAGAAAAGGTCATCCAGAACCTTGCCTCCCTTATCGTCGGAAAATTTTTGACCAGAGATTCCAGTTCCTCATGGTACAGAAGATAAATCTTCTTTGGTCCTATTCCATGCGGAAAATCATACATTTTGGAAACAGACAGGGGATCGGTTTCTTCCCACTTGTTATTTTTCCAGTATCGACCTCGTGCTGTAACCTCTCTGATATTTATTTCAGGATTGAAATTTGTGGCAAAGGGCTGTCCGTGATCTCCGGCATTGCAGTCTATTATGTCAAGATAATGTATCTCATCGAAATGGTGTTTAGCGGCATATGCAGTATA
>JADFZC010000665.1 GCA_015232735.1 Oligoflexales bacterium
AACAAAAATCAATATTTTTCATAACGCTTATTGTGTTTTTCTTTTTAATTTCAGGCTGCGGCAGCGGCAGTGCCTCAGTGGAAGTGAATATCTCCCCCAAAGGGGGCACCTACGATACCCTGCCGCTTGAGGTCAAGCTTGAATGTGCAAATGACAAGGCTACCATTTATTACAGGATTATAAGTGGTGTGATGGCAATGCGGGATGACCAGGTGTATCTTGCTGATTCGGTGAGCTCGGATGAGCCATTTGTTGCTTACTCAGAAGCACTGAGCCTCAAGGAGCCCGGTACGGTTGAGTATTATGCCGAGGTTGATGGAAAGGATCCTGCGAGTCAGTTGAATAAATTGGCAAACAGCAAAAAATCATCAAACAGCAGCAGGTCTTCGCAGTCCTATAATTTCACGCAGGCCGCTATGGCTGCACAGAACACTGGATCGGTTTCCACAAAAAAGGATGCAGCAGGTTCGTCGACAGGCAATTTCATTCTTGAGAATAATTCAATCATGATAAATTTTGGCGACACTAAAACGCTCTCATCAGTTGTGACGATCCTTTTAAGATATGACGGTGCTTCAAAGATGTACGTCACGAATACAAAGAATTGTGAAGGCAACGGCGCATGGGAGCCCTATACCGATATTCCGACGAAGGTTTGGACGCTGGAGCAGAAGGAAGGCACCGCAACCGTTTATGCAAAATTTCTGGACAAGAACGGAAAGGAGACAGCCTGCATAAACGATACGATTACTGTTGGCAGCAGCGCCGCTTCTTCCGCCGGAAGCAGCACTGGTGCAGGCACCGATTTTGATTTTTTTACCAGCGGCAGCGTATCAATAAACAGTGGAGCTTCCACCACCTATTCAAAGAATGTGACTCTCGCCCTTTCGGGAAAAGGCGCGGGTGAGATGTACATAACAAACAAATATGGATGTTTTACAGGCGGCACGTGGGAGCCCTATTCAGAATCCAAATCCTGGGCTCTAGGGGAGCCGGAATATGACGGGAAGATAAGGGTATACGCAAGTTTCAGGGATTCATCGAAAAATACCTCCAGATGTTATTCAGCCTCCATTGATTACAGGGAGCTTGCGTCCGGCAAAATATATTTTATGATCAACGCTGGAGCAAAGACAACCGGAACAGCAAAAGTCAGGCTGTATTCATTCGGGACAGGCGCAAGCAAGATGTATATTACAAATACTGCGGGATGTGCGTCCGGAGGAACATGGGAAGATTTCAAATCGCCCAGGGATTGGACTCTTCCTGAAGCCTCAAATGGAACTTCGACTGTCTACGCCAAGTTTAAGGACAGTTACGGAGGTGAATCACCATGCATCAGCGACAGCATCAGCTACATAAGCTCAACGATTTCAAATCCAGAGCTGGTCGCAGGGTCGCCATGCCCTTCTGGGTCGAATTGGGCCTCATTTTTCAATACCATTCCCGGGTACAATTATTTTATTTTGAATTACGTATTTAACAGCCTTGGAACCACTATTGGGACCGGCTGCCAAAACATGGTGGGTGCAACACCCCTCGCGGAGCTGATGGAAGCGGGAGTACCACAATACTGGACGGATTTTGGGCCTCCGGCAGTAACTGTAACCAAGGGGGGGACGGCAGCCGGCGCGATGCCCGGTGATATCATGATTCAGACAGATTACGTTGGCACCGGCTATTTTATGGCACAAACAACCCGTACAGCAGTTGTTCAGGCTGTCTCCACAGACGGCACAATGATATGTTTCATGCATCAATATATTTCACCCAGCAAAGTGAGTTTCGGTTACATAAACGTTACGGGTATGCAGGGAGGAACCATCACCTTTTACCGGCCTCCCGAAAAATAATAAAAGGCTGATTCAGCGGAAATCGTCAGTCAGGCGTTTCAGGGCTTCTTTCTTGCCAGAATCGCCTCGATGTCATCTATTGTCCTGTCCATCATCTTTATAGCCGATTCTATGGCGTCAGGCTTTGTCATGTCTACGCCGGCCTTTTTGAGAATCTCGACAGGCTGAGCGGTTGACGGCTCCTTCAGCATGGCCAGGTAGGAGTCGCGCGCTTTCACCCCATCCTTTTTTATCTTTTCAGCTATTGCGATTCCGCTTGAAAGGCCTGTGGCGTATGAGAAGACATAATACTTGTAGTAAAAATGGGGAATGAATGCCCATTCGACCTCATCATCCCTATCCACGGTAAAACCCGGACCATAATATTTCTTTGTGAGATTGAGGTAGGTCTTGTTAAGCAGTTCTGCCGTTATGGGTATTCCCCTTTCCGCCGCCCTGTGTATTTCCAATTCAAATTCGGTGAAAAGTGTCTGTCTGAATATCGTGCCCCTTATGCTTTCGAGGCGGGTGCCGAGTATATACATCCTCATGTCGTCATTGTCCCTGTATTTGTCAAGGAGATACTCATCGAGAAAAACTTCATTTGCGGTCGAGGCGATCTCGGCCGAGAAGGTGGAATATCCGAAATAGACTTTGTTGTTGGCCTGCATGTTCAGATGGCTGTGCATGGCGTGGCCGAGTTCGTGCCCTAGTGTCGATACATCATCGATCTTGTTCTGATAATTCATC
>JADFZC010000666.1 GCA_015232735.1 Oligoflexales bacterium
GAAAACAGCTCTGACAAGACATATACAAGGACAAAACTGGTTACAAGCAGTGCAGTCCGTACGAGAACCGCTTTAAACAAAAATGGTGAAGAGGTTAAAATGGAGTTGTCGATAGCCACAAAGGAAGGGGCTCCGCTTGCAGTGACGGCAGTAAGAAGCAAGGCAACTCACTCGCTGGTCGCGAAGACCATAACATCCGGTACCCTCGTATCGACACGCAAATCGGATGGACGGGTTGAGTCATCATTTGAAAATCTCAAAATGGATTTTACATCTGACAAGTGCGAGCTGGCAAGTGGGTCAATCACTTCATCGATATACAAGGAAGGAAGTTCCGAGCCGGTCAGGGTTCTCAAGTTAACGGTCGAAAACGGGGATTATACACTTATGGACATTACGGCCGGCAAGGAGATCGAGGATTTTGAAATGACATCATGCTCGATCGAGGATTTTGCCGATTCAATCGAATAGAAGGTTCGGAGCGGCGGACGAAACCCGAAAGGAAATTGTTCCGCCGGCACTTTTTCAAGGAAGTAAACCCGGCCCTGAAGGACCGGGTGTCGAATCAGGAGAGGCTTTAAACCTCTCCTGATTTTGGTTAGCTTGAACAACCTCGCCCTGAAGGACGAGGTTTCCTTAAACTTGATGATGTTAACTTTGAAAGCTGTCGTTTATGAAAAATAACAGGAAAACATCGCTGTCGACCGCAACAAGGCACGTACCTGCCACCAGCTATCTGGATTACAGGGAATATCTGGAGGCGCTGTACCAGGAGGTGAAAAGCCTTGAAAAAAGATATTCCTATCTGGAATTTGCCGAGGATCTGGGCTTTTCAAGGACAAATGTGATCCATCTGTCCATAACGGGGAAACGCCCCCTGACTTCAAAGGCTGCAGCAAAGATTATCAGCAGCCTGGGACTTTCCGGGGTTCAGAAGCAATATTTTGAAGCCCTGGTAGCCTACCAGAATTCCAGGAATCCTGTCTTGAGGGAGGAGCTTTTTCAGTCCCTGATAGCCTTGAAGGGACGAACCCTGAGTACGATATCCCTCAAGGCGAATCTCGAGTTTTTCAGCGAGTGGTATCACTCGGCGATTTATGAGATGACCTTCATGGACAGCTTCAATTCGGATCCTCACTGGATAGCCGGCCATATCATGCCGAGAATAAGGCCGTTTCAGGCGCAAAAAAGCCTGGAGCTGTTGACTGAGATCGGTCTTGTAACATTTAACATTGAAAAAGGGCGGCATGAGCCCACGGCCCGCCGTGTGACGACGGGAGACGAGATAGCCAGCCTTGCCGTGGTCAGGTACCATCAGAAAATGATTGAAATCGGACGCGAATCAATAACGGGTATCGACGAGACTCTGAGGGATATAAGCGCAATAACCTTTTCCATTCCGGCTTCGAGGATGGAGGAGTATAAAAAGGAGATAAGCGAGTTCAGAAAGAGGCTTCTTGCCATGGCGGATGAAACTGTTGATAAAGATGTCGTTTATCAGCTCAACATTCAGCTTTTTCCCTTATCAAGATCTGACAGGGAGTGAAAAAATGCATGTTCAGTGTCTAAAAAATATGATTTTTCTCATAGCGGCATCCGTGGCCGGATGCGGTGTCGAGGTCGGAAATCCCAAAAGGCCAAAACCGACGACCACAGGCACTTCAACTCCACAGAACATCGTTTCAGACGATATAGGGGCCGCCTCCGAGATCGTTGCCGGTACGCTGGATGAGACAATTTCCCTTGTGACTGAGAGTTATTCACAAAATTCTTCCGCAGCCTTCAAGCTTTTGGGCGAAAAGCAGGCCGAATCCGTCTGCGAGGCGTCAAGCGATGGAAAAGTCACTATTACAAAGACCCTCAAGACAAGTATCGACAGGACAGGAAAGAGGGGACGGCAAAGCATCGTCTATTCCGGTGACATCGATAGCAGGAGAAAAGCGACATGGTCCGTTCAGGGAACGGCTTTGAGGTGCAATCCGGCAAAAACGAGCGCGCTCGTCCGATGGACGCAAATAAGCAGGGCGACCCTGACAACCGAGTTCACAAGGACAAGAGGCAACGAAATAAAAAACCAGACAGCAGGAAAAGTTGTGAGAGAATCGAAGGAAACGGCAAGCGGAAGCAGGACCGCAAATTTTGAAAAGCGCTCGTCCGGCAGTGAACTGATATTCAGACAAACCGTATGGGGTGAAACGACAAGGACGATATCACTGAGTACAAAAAAATCAGGCGCGATCACGATGAAATCGACTGTGACCCTCAAGGAGACTGAACCCCTTGTGATCGAGTCGGTATTCAATTCGGGCGAAGGTCTTGCAAGAAAGAGCATATCATCAGCCACCGTGGTTTCAATCCAGGAGGATAATTCAAAGGTTGAGCTTGTCTACGACAACCTCGTTTTCGATCCGTCCGGGGGCTGCTCGCCCCAATCCGGAACCATAGGCGGCAGGATTTTCTCTGTCAGCACGGACGAGGCGCCGGCAAGAAGCTTCACGATGGATTTCAGCGGTGAAGGAGGTCTAATAATCATCAATTACTCCGACGGCCAGAGCCAGGAAATCGAAACGGCGAGCTGT
>JADFZC010000667.1 GCA_015232735.1 Oligoflexales bacterium
CTTCGAGTGTTTCAGCACCGGTAATGCCGCGCATGGATATCTGCTTTCCGAGTTTCTATCCCCATATATGAACCATCGAAAAGACGAGTGGGGAGGAACCACTGAAAACAGGTTCAGGATTATCTCCGAGATCTACAGAAGGGCCTGCGAACAAATCGGCGATTATCCTATTCTTATAAAAATAAACGGCACAGACGCAAGACCGGGCGGAATGCGGATAAACGAAGCGGTCAAGATATCGAAACTTCTTGATGCATTCGGATGCGCAGCCATCGAGATATCATGCGGCGTGGACGAGGACCCGTTCGACGCCATAAGAAGCGAAATAAATCCCATAGACGCCGTTTTCCACTACAGCTTTAAAATAAAAAGCATACCCTGGATACTTCGACCCATGATAAAACCTTTTCTAAGAAAATTATTCGACCCGAAACCCCTGACGCGCCTTTACAACGTTCCCGCATCAAACGCCGTAAAAAAAGCTGTAAACATACCCGTTATAGTGGTTGGCGGAATAAAGACTTTGAAGGATATCCAGTTAATACTTGATAATAATCATGCCGATATCGTATCCATGAGCAGGCCTCTTATCATGGAACCCAATCTGGTCTACAAATTCAAGGATCAAAAACAGACCGAGGCAAAGTGCATAGGATGCAACTACTGTGCCCTGGCACTGGAAGAAGGAAAACTGAAATGCCATCATGGAAAGATTTCAGGGAAGTGATAAATCCCCGGCACTGAAGGACGGGGTTTCCTTAAACTTGACGAATCAGAATGAATTGTACTCGATAAGAAAATTGGATGGCGGATTTGAACCGTCGCCATCAGCTACAAATCCTATTACATCCGTCTCATATTTCGGCGGAGTCATTTCATAGTGAAAGCCGCCGCCACTTCCGGCTGTCCTTTTAAGTTCGGCGTTCCAGCACCATGTTATCCTGTAAGGCAGATCAAACGTCACACGCCAGTTCTTTTTCTGGTCAAGCTTGATATTCGCCTGAAAACCAGTCTTCCAGCTTGTCGCGACGCTAAATGCGGAAGCATCGGAGGAGGTCGAGGGCGGAGCCTTCTCTTCCTCTTTATCTTCATCTTTTTGTGCCTTCTCTTTTGTTTCCGCTTTTTGGCCTAAGGTGTTGCCCGATGAATCCGTTTTGTTCGATGAACTTTCGGCAGATTTTTTTTGATCAGTCCCGGAAGTGTCTTCCTTTGAACTGTCAACGGAGGAACCTGAACCGGAAGCCGCCTGAGACGCGACAGTATTTGATTCATCTTTAGCCAGGCCGTCGGTTGTTGTGCCAGAAGGCTGCTCAGCCTCTTTTTCCGTTTTTGAAACAGATGCCTGTTCCTTGTTATCGCTGCCGGAATCCGATTTCTTATTGTTTTTCGTATTTAGAGCATCACAAGATATTGCGAAAAAAATGAAAAAAAACAAAAAAAAGGCGGAGGGTAAAATTCCTTGAAATGTGATCTTGTCCGAAACCGGACTGTTTTTAAGGCTCATGGTTATTCCTCTATTTTTGAGATTATTTTCAATAATTTATTGAAATATCAACCTCATTTTAAAATAAATACAAATTCTTCTTTTTTTATTATCGGTATTTTATGGATAGGACTTTAGATAAAAATAAGAATGCAATATATTCAACAATATGTAGCATTTCTTTTCCTACAAGTATACATTTGTTACGTTATAATCCGGATCTTACCGTATTGGCAGCCGCTTTGATCAGATCCTGCACCCGGCCTTCGTTGAAAGTCACATAGGATTACGTAAAGTCAGGTTCAATATTCATGCCAAAGCAATTCAAGGCCTGGTATTACCCATTCAATATTCAAAACTGCTCTCATCAGAACCTTTTGCCTTTGGTGTTGAAAAGACGGATGCAGATGGTGTATTTTTTCAGTAACGGGAATTACATTTTTTAATCTGGGAAGATGTCAATTTTCCAGCAAAGAACTATACGATTGGAGAACCATTTTTCAATATAGCTTCAGCTATTATACTGAATTTCAGGCATAATCTAGCATTTTCTGCAGTCCTGACATGAACTCATCACTCTCCTGTTATCCTGTTATATTTTAACTATTAATTAATATTGGTTTTATTTTGCAATGCACTTATCCAAGGAAAAGACCGGACAGAGAGAAATCACATATCCACACCTTTCCTGTCACGGAAAATGATTTCAGCATTTCCCATGACAAAAACAGGCGACTGTCACTGTCGGCGCTTAAGTGCAAGTGTCTTAACGGCCATCGTGGCACAATGATTGCGTAGCACTACAGGCATTGTTCATTCCTTTTTTTTGATATGTATTTTGTAAAATAATTCATCACTAAGTCCATTTCAAGATTTGGTAAATAGATTTAATATTTTTTCAATAAATTTATGAGGTCCAAGATGAGAATTTCCATTGTAAATCATTATTTGTTTATGACGATCACAATTTCTTTGCTTTTTTCATTATCTTGTAATTCCCATACCAAAGATGATGGAAAAGGTTCTCAGCTCAGTTCGTTAGGTAATTACAGTAATGTTAATGAGGCAAAAAAAATTACAGTCAATACTTGCTCTG
>JADFZC010000668.1 GCA_015232735.1 Oligoflexales bacterium
TGAAATACAATATTCATACTGTTGAAGCGGCCGCCTACATAAACATGAACCCCTCGCTTGTCAGATATCGGCTGAAAGGCCTGAAGAAGTCTGCATCAGGAGAGATAACCGCGCCCAACAGGATCATTGGGAAAATATCCAGGCCCGAGGTGGCTGAAAACTTCCTGAGTCCGGCTCCTGAAAATATTGTCAAAAAATTGTTATCCGAAAACAAAATCACTGATATGGAGGCCGAGCTGTCAAGGTATATCGCGATGGCAGATGATATCTGTGTCGAGGCTGATTCAGCCGGTCACACCGATCACGGCGTTGCGTATGCGCTTATGCCGGCCATGATAAAGCTTAGAGACGAAATGATGAAGAAATATGGTTATAAGAAGAAAATCAGAGTGGGTGCGGCAGGAGGGATAGGAACCCCCGAAGCTGCCGCAGCTGCATTTGTTTTGGGAGCGGATTTCATTCTGACTGGTTCAATCAATCAATGCACCGTTGAAGCCGGAACAAGTGACAGCGTAAAAAGTCTGTTGCAGCAAATGAACGTTCAGGATACGGAGGATGCTCCCGCAGGAGACATGTTTGAAATAGGCGCCAAAGTCCAGGTTTTGAAAAAAGGACTTTTTTTTCCGTCGCGTGCGAACAAATTGTATGAGCTTTACCGTCAGCATGGCTCCATCGATGAAATCGATGAAAAAACAAAAAAGCAAATACAGGAGAGGTATTTCAAGAAAAGCTTCGATGAAATTTTCGATGAAATAAGAAGAAAATATCCTCATGAGATTCAAAAAGCGGAAAAAAACGCAAAACATAAGATGGCGATTATTTTCAAATGGTATTTTACTTACTCGTCCCGGATAGCCCTTGAGGGAAATGAGGAGAATAAAGTTGACTATCAGGTGCACTGCGGACCATGTTTGGGTGCTTTCAATCAGTGGGTCAAGGGAACAGAGATGGAAAATTGGAGAAACAGGCATGTCGATGAAATAGGAATAAGGATAATGCATGAAACAGCAAAACTTTTAAATTCAAGATTTGAGATGTTGACGGAATAGAGACTGAACAAAAATTCTTCCTGATAGGGAATCAAAATATTTTGTTGGAGTTTTTAACATGAGAAGACGTGAACTTAATGAAGGTCATTCTGCCGATAAAAAAGATGGCGAAGGATGTGATATTGCCATTATCGGCATGGCTTGCCGGTTTCCTGACGCAAATGACTATAATCAGTTTTGGGACAACCTCGAGTGCGGGATAAATTCAATAAAGGAAATTCCAAAAAGTAGATGGGATATAGACAAATACTACTCGCCTGACATAAATGAGCCGAACAAAAGCGTAAGCAAGTGGTGCGGTCTTCTGGATAACGTTGATATGTTTGACAACCAGTTCTTTAATATTTCTCCGAGAGAAGCAAACAATATGGATCCCCAGCAAAGGATACTTCTTGAGGAAACCTGGCGCTGTATTGAAGATTCAGGCGTTTCCCTCTCCATTTTGCAGAGTCGCAAAACTTCCGTATATATAGGTGTAATGACGAGCGACTATCGCCAGGAAGCGGTAGCTCCGAATGTTGATACCGACAGCTATGCCTGTCTTGGAAATTATGAGTGCATTCTGGCAAACAGATTGTCATACATATTCGGATTTCATGGTGAAAGCATACCTATAAATGCGGCATGCGCCTCCTCCCTGGTAGCTATGCACAAGGCAAAAAAAAATCTGTCGGCAAATGAGAGTGATTTCGCTGTCGTCAGCGGTGTGAATCTGAACTTGCATCCATGGAAATACATATCATTCTCAAAATCAAGAATGCTGAGTCCGGATGGACAATGCAAGACTTTTGACAAAGACGCAAATGGTTATGTCCCCGGAGAGGGTGTCGGAGTTTTGCTTTTGCAGCGGCTAAAGGACGCGATCAGAGACGGAAACAACATATATGGCGTCATCAAGGGCACGGCAATCAATCATGGCGGAAAAACGATCTCAATTACGGCTCCGAGTGTCGAGGCGCAAAAGGAGGTCATTCTCTCAGCCTACAGGGATGCCGGTTTTGGTGCGGATACAGTTTCTTATGTGGAAGCCCATGGGACAGGGACATCTCTGGGAGATCCAATCGAAATAGAGGCGTTGACACAGGCCTTCAGGCGATATACCAATAAGAATAGTTTCTGCAAAATAGGCTCGGTAAAGACCAATATCGGACATCTGGAAGCCGCAGCCGGAGTTGCCGGTGTGACAAAAATCCTGATGATGATGAAAAACAGAAAGATACCAAGAACGCTTAACATCAATATGGTTAATCCCATAATAAACTTTGAAAGTTCACCATTTGAGGTCGCGGTCAATGGCAGTAGCTGGGAAAAAACTGATGAAAATGAGCCGCTAAGGGCAGGAATAAGTTCCTTTGGGTTTGGTGGGGTCAACTCGCATGTTCTTTTGGAGGAATATATCGGGAAAACAGACAGTGAAAAAACAAGTGAACAGGGGAAATATTTTTTTGCATTATCGGCAAAAACGGAAAAGAGCCTTGAGGAGCTCGTTCTGTCATGGAGGAGGTTTATAAATGGCGGAGCGAACAATA